>NZ_MUNE01000007.1 GCF_002154605.1 Streptomyces milbemycinicus
GACGCGACGGCCGTGCTGCCGCGGGTGTCCGAGACGGGGGCTCCGGCGCAGCCGCCGACCGGGCAAACGCCAGGCGGACAGGCGCCGGTCGGGCGACGGGCGGCGCGCGACGACGAGACCGTGGCGCTGCGCGCGGTCCGGGCGGGGACGGCCGACGGCCCCAAGGCCGCCGCTCCCCCTCCGGGCGACGACGAGACGGTGCTGCTGCGGAAGGTCGGGGCCGACCCCGCCGAGGCGGATGTCGCGGACGGCCAGCAGGAGCCGCCGCCCGGGGGCCGGGCCGCCCGCAGGCGCGCCGCTCAGGCGGCGGCCAGGCGCGGCGGCGGCAGACGGGGCGCGCGCGGCGGGGCGGGCGGCGCGGGCGACGATACGGGCGCCGCCGCCTCGGCCGGGAGCGGGCCGCAGACGGCGAAGCCCCGTACCCGTATGGAGGCCAAGCGCGCCGCCCGGGCGCGTAAGGACAGCCCGGCCGTCATCGTGAGCCGTGTCGTCGGTGAGCTGTTCATCACGGTCGGCGTGCTGATGCTGCTCTTCGTGACCTACCAGCTGTGGTGGACCAACATCCTGGCCCATCAGCAGGCGAACGGCGCCGCGAACAGCCTCCAGAAGAAGTGGGATCGGGAGGGCGGGGCGAACCGCGATCCCGGTACGTTCTCGCCCGGCGAGGGCTTCGCGATCCTCTACATCCCCAAGCTGGACGTCAAGGCCCCGATCGCCGAAGGGATCAGCAAGCAGAAGGTCCTCGACCACGGCATGGTCGGCCACTACGGCAGCGGCAAGCTGAAGACCGCGATGCCGTGGGACAAGAAGGGCAACTTCGCGCTGGCCGGGCACCGCAACACCCACGGTGAGCCGTTCCGGTACATCAATCACCTCAAGCCCGGCGACAAGATCGTCGTGGAGACGCAGAACGCGTTCTTCACCTACGAGATGACCAGCATCCTGCCGCAGACCCAGCCCTCGAACACGGGTGTGATCGGTCCGGTGCCGCCCGGCTCGGGCTTTACGAAACCGGGCCGCTACATCACCCTGACGACCTGCACCCCCGAGTTCACCAGCAAATACCGCATGATCGTCTGGGGCAAGATGGTCGACGAGCGGCCTCGGAGCAAGGGCAAGCCGGACGCGCTGGTCCAGTGAGCGAGCGCGGCCGGGAAGCCAGAACAACCGGGCAGTCAGAAAGACCGGGACGACCGGGAAAAGGGGTACGACGCGGTGGCACGGACCGACCAAGACGAGCGGCCGGGCGAGCTGCCCACCGCGCCCGCGCGGCAGGGCCGCCCCCGCCGGGGGCGGATAGCCGCGGCCGTCGGCATTCTGGGCGAGCTGCTGATCACCGTGGGGGTGCTCCTCGCCCTCTTCGTCGTCTACTCCCTGTGGTGGACGAATGTGCTGGCCGACCGCGAGGCGAAGAAGCAGGGCGACCGGGTGCGCCGGCAGTGGGCGCAGCAGGAGGGGCCCGGCCGGCTCGACACCAAGGACGGCATCGGCTTTCTGCATGTGCCGGCGATGCACAACGGCGAGGTGCTGGTCAAGAAGGGCACGTCGACGGAGACGCTCAACGACGGCGTCGCCGGCTACTACACCAAGCCGGTGAAGTCGGCGATGCCGTGGGACAAGAAGGGCAACTTCACCCTGGCCGCGCACCGGGACGGGCACGGCGCCAAGTTCCACAACATCGACAAGCTGGACAAGGGTGACGCGATCGTCTTCGAGACCCGGGACGTCTGGTACGTCTACAAGGTCTACGCGGAGCTGTCCGAGACCTCGAAGTACAACGTGCGGGTGCTCAGCCCGGTCCCCAAGGAGTCGGGGAAGACGAAGCCGGGCCGCTACATCACGCTCTCGACGTGCACACCGGTCTACACCTCGCGCCACCGCTACATCGTGTGGGGCGAGCTGGAGCGTACGGAGAAGGTCGACGCGGACCGTACGCCGCCCAAGGAGCTGCGTTAACCGCCCGCCAGTCCCGAAACCTCTGGACACAGACGCGGAGAAGCCCCGGCCGCCCGATTCCCGGGCGCCGGGGCTTCTCGCTGACGCGCTGTGCGGACGCGCTATGTGGCGGGCCCGCCGGAGGGGCCGCCGAACGGGATGGTGCCGCCGTCGCCGCCCCCGCCGCCGTCACCGCCCCCGTTGTCGCCCTGGCCACTGTCGAAGGTGGTCAGATTGACGATCTGGCCCTTGGGCACCTGGCTGCCCTCCGTCGGGTCGGAGAACAGCACCGTGGAGTTCTCGTTCTGCGATCCGGAGACGGTGCCGACGGTGAGGCCGACGGCCTCGAGGGCCTTCTTGGCGTCCTTGAGCTTCTGGCCGCGCAGCTGGGGCACCGCGACGTTCTGCTGCTGCGCGGGGGCCTTGGCGACGGTCAGGGTGACGGTCGTGTTGGGCAGGACCTGCTCGTTGGGCTGGGGATTCTGGCTGATGACCGTGCCCGCCTCGACGTCGGCGTTCTCGACCTCCGTGGTCTGCACCTTCAGACCCAGGTCCTCGAGCGTCGACGTGGCGTCCGCGAGCTTCTTGGTGGTGACGTCAGGGACGGTGACCTTCGACTGCGCCCGGGCGACGGTCAGGGTGATCTCGGTGCCCGGTGCGACCTTCTCGCCGCCCTTGGGGTCCTGGTCGGTGACCTTGCCAGGGGTCTGGTCGGACTCCTCGGTCTTCTGGGTGACCTTGAAGCCCTTGGCCTCGAGCTGCTCCTTGGCGCTCTCGTACTGCACGTTGATGACGTCGGGGACTTCGACCTTCTCGGCGGGCTTGGGGCCCTTGGACATGGTCAGCTCGACCGTGCCGGTGTCGCGCTCGATGGCGTTTTCGCCCACCGCGCTCTGCTTGCAGACCGTGTTCTTCTTGGCGTCGTCGCAGAAGATGGGGCTGCCGGTCACCGCGACCTTGAAGTGGCCGTTGTTGGCGGTCTCCTTGGCTTCGGCGAGCGTCATACCGACCATGCGCGGCACATCGACCTTATCGCCGACTTTGTCGCCACTGAAGATCGCCTTGCCGATGAAGATCGCTCCGACCAGCACCAGGATCCCGGCCAGGACCAGCAGGATCGTCGAGAGATTGCTCTTCTTCTCGGGTCCGCGCCTGCGGTCGGGGCGCTCGTCGTAGCCGAAGCCCCCGTCGTCGTCGCGCATCGGCGGCAGCATCGAGGTCTGCGCGCCGACGTCCTGCGATCGCAGCATGGTCGTGGGCTGGTCCTCGCCGCCGTAGCCGACCGCGCTCAGCGCGGCGGTGGCGGCGACGGGCTGGCCCTCCAGGGCCGCCTCGATGTCGGCGCGCATCTCGTCGGCGGACTGGTAGCGGTAGTCCGGGTCCTTGACCAGGGCCCGCAGAACGATCGCGTCCATCTCCGGGGTGATCTCCGGATCGAACGTGCTCGGCGGCTGCGGCTCCTCCCGTACGTGCTGATAGGCGACGGCGACCGGCGAGTCGCCGATGAACGGCGGGCGCACGGTCAGCAGCTCGTACAGCAGACAGCCGGTGGAGTAGAGGTCGCTGCGCGCGTCCACGGTCTCGCCCTTGGCCTGCTCGGGGGAGAGGTACTGGGCGGTGCCGATCACGGCCGCTGTCTGCGTCATGGTCATGCCGGCGTCGCCCATGGCCCGGGCGATGCCGAAGTCCATCACCTTGACCTGGCCGTTCCTGGTGAGCATGACGTTCGCCGGCTTGATGTCGCGGTGGACGATGCCGTTGCGGTGCGAGTACTCCAGAGCTTGGAGAATCCCGACGGTCATCTCCAGGGACCGCTCGGGGAGCAGCTTTCTGCCGGAGTGCAGCAGCTCCCGCAGGGTGGATCCGTCGACGTACTCCATCACGATGTAGGGGATCGAGACCCCGTCGACGTAGTCCTCGCCGGTGTCGTAGACCGCGACGATCGCGGGGTGGTTGAGCGAGGCGGCCGACTGGGCCTCTCGGCGGAACCGGGCCTGGAAGGACGGGTCGCGGGCCAGATCCACCCGGAGCGTCTTCACGGCGACAGTGCGGCCGAGGCGGGTGTCATGCGCGAGGTAGACCTCGGCCATGCCGCCGCGGCCGAGCACAGAGCCCAGCTCATACCGGCCGCCGAGGCGACGCGGCTCTTCCATAGCTACTCCAGCCCTCTTCCGTCATTCCCGGCCGCACCCGTGGGGGCCCGGCGGTGTGCTGCTCGGGCATACCGTACCCGGGACGCCGTGCCGGACCCGGCCTCGGTCGCTACTTGATACGTGACCGGTACGGCGACGTGCGGGATCGGCACCAGGACGTGACCGGGGTCACTTCTCGCCGGCGAGCACCGCCTTCATCACGTCCTTGGCGATCGGCGCGGCGAGCTTGCCGCCGGCGATGTCGTCGCGGACGGTGTCCGAGCCCTCGACGACGACCGCGACCGCGACCGGCGAGGAGCCGTCCTTGCCCTTGGCGTAGGAGATGAACCACGCGTAGGGGTTCTTGCTGTTGGCGACGCCGTGCTGGGCGGTACCGGTCTTGCCGCCGACCGTGACGCCCGGGATCCTGGCGGCGGTTCCGGTGCCGACCTGGACCACCGTCTCCATGATGTCCTGCAGCTTGTGGGCGTTGTCCTCGGAGAGCGGCTCGCTCATCTGCTCGGGCTCGGCCTGCTCGATGAAGCTCAGGTTCGGGGCGCGCAGCCCGCTGACCATGTACGGCTTCATGAGCTTGCCGTCATTGGCGACCGCGGCGGCGACCATGGCCATCTGCAGCGGGGTGGCGCGGGTGTCGAACTGGCCGATGGCGGACATGGCGTTGGACGACGGCTCCATGTCCTGGGGGTAGACGCTCTTGTCGGCGCGGACGGGGGTGAACACCTCGCTGTTGAAGCCGAACTTCTCGGCCTCCTCGCGCATCTTGTCCTCTTTGAGGTCAGCACCGATCTTGCCGAAGACGGTGTTGCAGGAGTAGCGCAGGGCGACGCGGAGGCTGGCGTTCTTGCAGGGGATGCTTCCCTCGTTCGGCAAGGGCTTGGTGGTGCCCGGCATGATCCACGGCAGCGGCGAATTGGTGGGGTCGTCGACGTCCTTGTACAGGCCGTTCTCCAGCGCCGCGGCCGCCGTGACGACCTTGAAGGTGGAGCCCGGCGGGTAGGTCTGCCGCAGCGCCCGGTTGAGCATCGGGTCGTCCGGGTTGTACTTCTTCTGGAGCGCCTTCCAGGCGGCCGCGTCCTTGTCGCTGGCCCCGGCGATGGTGGAGGGGTCGTAGCTGGGGGTGCTGGCGAGCGCCAGGATCTTGCCGGTGCGCGGGTCGATCGCGGCGACGGCGCCCTTCTTGTTGCCCAGGCCCTTGAACGCCGCTTCCTGCGCCTTGGCGTTCAGGGTGGTGACGACGTCACCGCCCGTCTTCTCCTTACCGGTGAGCATGTCGATGGTCCGGTTGAAGAAGAGGCGGTCGTCGTCGCCGGTGAGGATGCCGTCCTCGAGGTTCTCGATCTGGTTGGTGCCGTAGACCTGCGAGGCGAAGCCGGTGACCGGCGCCCACATCTCGCCGTTCTTGTAGGTGCGCTTGTACTTGTAGTTGATGCCGTTGGTCTCGGCGGACCCGGTGATCGCCCGGCCGTCGACGATGATGTTGCCGCGCGGCTGGCTGTAGCGGGCGATGTCGACGCGGAGGTTCTTCTTGTGGTTCTTGAGCTGGTCGGCCTGGACGTACTGGATCCAGTTGTCCCGCAGCAGCAGGGCGAAGACGAGGAGTCCGCAGAAGATCGCGATTCGGCGCAGGGGCTTGTTCACGGTCGGACCACCTGGGTCATCTCGGCGTCGGTGGACGGGGCGGGGGCCGGCGCCGGGCGGCGGGCGGTGTCGCTGATCCTGATGAGGATCGCGATGAGCGCCCAGTTGGCGAGCACGGACGAACCGCCGTAGGCGACGAACGGCATGGTCATACCGGTCAGCGGGATCAGGCCCATCACACCGCCGGCGACGACGAAGACCTGGATGGCGAAGGCCGCGGACAAGCCGATGGACAACAGCTTGCCGAACGGGTCGCGGGCGGCGAGGGCGGTGCGCATGCCGCGCTCCACGATCAGGCCGTACAGCAGCAGGATCGCCATGGTGCCGGCCAGGCCCAGCTCCTCGCCGATGGTGGCGAGGATGAAGTCGGAGTTGGCGGCGAAGCCGATGAGGTCGGAGGCGCCCTGGCCGAGGCCGGTACCGAAGACGCCGCCGGAGCCGAAGGACATCAGGGCCTGGGCGATCTGTTCAGTGGTGGCCCAGCTCGGGGGGTGTTCCTGGTAGACGGCGAAGGGGTGCAGCCACGCCATCACACGCACCTTGACGTGCGGTTCGAAGGACGCGACGCCGACCGCGCCGGCCGCCGACATCAGCAGACCGAAGACGATCCAGCTGGTGCGCTCGGTGGCCACGTACAGCATGACGACGAACATGCCGAAGAACAGCAGCGAGGTGCCCAGGTCGGTCTCGAAGACGAGGATGAGGATGCTCATCGCCCAGACGACGAGGATCGGGCCCAGGTCGCGGCCGCGCGGCAGGTACAGGCCCATGACGCGGCGGCTGGCCAGGGCCAGGGCGTCCCGCTTGACCATCAGGTAGCCGGAGAAGAACACCGCGATGATGATCTTCGCGAACTCGGCGGGCTGAATGGAGAAGCTGCCGACCCGGACCCAGATCCGGGCGCCGAAGACCGGCGGGAAGAAGACCGGGAGGATCAGCAGGATCAGCGCGCCGACCATGGAGATGTAGGTGTAGCGCTGGAGGATCCGGTGGTCCTTGAGGAAGATCAGCACGCCCACGAACAGCGCCACGGCCATCGCCGAGTAGATCAGCTGGTTGGGGGCCGCGGCCGAGAAGACCCGGTCGGCGTTCTTGGCCTGCTGGGCCAGCCGCCGGGACTGGTCCAGACGCCAGATGATCACCAGGCCGAGGCCGTTGAGCAGGGTCGCGATCGGCAGCAGCAGCGGATCGGCGTAGGGGGCGAACTTACGCACCACCAGGTGCCCGACTCCGGCGAGCAGGCCGAGACCCAGACCGTAACTGAGCATGCCCGAGGGCAGCTCATCGCTGAGGGCCAGGCCCGCGTTGGCGTACGCGAAGACCGGGACGATCACCGCGAAGACCAGCAGCGCGAGCTCGGTGTTGCGTCTGCTCGGCGGGCCGATCGTGCTGATGGTGGTCGTATTGCTGGTGCTGCTCATGGATCGACGGCCCCCTACGGCTTCACTGCTGGGCACTGCTGCACTGTGGGACCAACTTCTGTTCTTCCTCGGAGAGGGTGGGGCCGGGCTTGGGCGTGGCGCTGGACGAGGGCTTCGACGAAGGCGTGGACGACGGCGACTTCGTGTCCTTGTCGTTCGTATTCGGCTGCTGCGACTGTCCCGGCGCCGGCGGCGTCGTGGCCTCGCCCGCGCGCGTCGTCAGCTCGTTGTCGGTCTGGGCCTTGCCGCCGGAGGAACCGCCTGCCTTGTCCTTGTTCTTGCCGTTGATGAGGTCCTGCTGCTTCTCCTCGGCCTGGCGCTGCGCATCCGACTTCTTGCAGGCGCTGGCGAGGGTGGCCAGGTCCTTGGTCTTGTCCTTGGCCTGGTTGAGGCTGCCGACCACGATGGTGTCCTCGACCCGGCTGCGCTGGTCCACCGGGAGGTACTTGAGTTCGATCTCACGGTGGTCCTCATGGACCTTGTTGAGCTTGATCCAGGCGAGGTCCTGGCTGATGCCCTGGTAGATGGCCACATGGTCGCCGTTGGCGCCCACGTAGTACTGCGTCTGCGTCCAGCGGTAACCGCCGTAGAGGCCGCCGCCGACCACGGCGAGGCCCAGCGCGATGTACAGCGACCGCTTGATCCACTTCTTGCGGCCGCCCTTCTTGGCGAAGTCGCCGTCCGCGTACGCCCCGTAGCTGCCCTCGGGCGGGCCGCCGAGCGACGGGTCGCCGCTCCCCGGCGGGCCGAAGCCCCCCTGGGCCTCCCCCGGCGCCATCCCCCGGTTGCGCCCGAGCTCCGCGGCGCGGCCTGCGGGGGTGTGCGCGGCGCCGCCGTCCCCGAGGGACGTCTGGTTCTCGGCGACCGCGCCCACGATGACGGGGGTGTCGTTGAGCTGCCCGGCGAGGGTGTCGCTGCCGTCGACGTCGAGGACGTCGGCGACGATGCAGGTGATGTTGTCGGGGCCGCCGCCGCGCAGCGCGAGCTGGATGAGCTCCTGAATGGTCTCGTGCGGGCCGTGGTAGCTGGCGAGGGTGTCCTCGAGGGTCTGGTGGCTGACCACGCCGGACAGGCCGTCGGAGCAGATCAGATAGCGGTCCCCGGCCCGGACCTCCCGGATGGACAGATCGGGCTCGACGTGGTCGCCGCTGCCCAGGGCGCGCATCAGCAGGGAGCGCTGCGGGTGGGTGCCCGCCTCCTCCTCCGTGATGCGGCCCTCGTCGACGAGGCGCTGCACCCAGGTGTGGTCCTGGGTGATCTGGGTGAGCACGCCGTCGCGCAGCAGATACGCGCGCGAGTCGCCGACGTGGACGAGGCCGAGCCGCTGGCCGGTCCACAGCAGGGCGGTGAGCGTGGTGCCCATGCCCTCCAGCTGCGGGTCCTCCTCGACCATCATGCGCAGCTGATCATTGGCACGCTGTACGGCGCTGCCCAGGGAGGTCAGGATGTCCGAGCCCGGGACGTCGTCGTCGAGCTGGACGAGAGTGGAGATCACTTCCGAGCTGGCGACCTCACCGGCGGCCTGGCCGCCCATGCCGTCGGCGATGGCGAGCAGCCGGGGGCCGGCATAGCCGGAGTCCTCGTTGCCCTCCCGGATCATGCCTTTGTGCGATCCGGCGGCGAAACGCAGTGACAGACTCATGCGCACCTCGCCCGTCGGCTCCGGGTACAGCCCCTTGCCAACCACGCTGCCCACCCTCCGGTCGTCATGGTCGTACTACTTCCGCAGCTCGATGACGGTCTTGCCGATACGGATCGGCGCGCCCAGCGGAATCGGTGTCGGTGTGGTGAGTCGGGTCCGGTCGAGATACGTGCCGTTGGTGGACCCGAGGTCCTCGACGATCCACTGGCCGTCGCGGTCCGGGTAGATCCTGGCATGCCGGCTGGAGGCGTAGTCGTCGTCCAGCACGATGGTCGAGTCATGGGCCCGGCCGAGGCTGATGGTCTGCCCCTGGAGGGCGACCGTGGTGCCCGCGAGGGTGCCCTCGGAGACGACCAGCTTGGTCGGGGCGCCGCGGCGGCCGCGACCGCCGCCCCGGCCGGCCGGCTGCTGGCGCTGGGGCGGAGGCGTCGCCTGCCGCTGCTGCTGCGGCCGGTCGGGGGCGCCGCGCCGGGCCGAACCGCGCTGGGTCACGCGGGTCCCGAACAGGTCGCTACGGATGACCTGGACGGCCACGATGACGAACAGCCACAGTACGGCGAGGAAACCCAACCGCATGACCGTGAGGGTCAGCTCTGACATTGCCCCCGCTTCACCCTTCGGCTTGCCGGTAAACGATGGTGGTGCTGCCCACGACGATGCGCGAGCCGTCGCGGAGCGTAGCGCGTGTGGTGTGCTGTCCGTCTACCACGATGCCGTTGGTCGACCCCAGATCCTGGACGGTCGAGGGCGTTCCGACCCGGATCTCGCAGTGTCTGCGCGAGACCCCGGGGTCGTCGATCCGTACGTCGGCGTCGGTGCTCCGGCCCAGGACCAGGGTGGGCCGGGAGATCTGGTGGCGGGTGCCGTTGATCTCGATCCACCGGCGGGTCTGCCCGTGCGACTGCGCACCGACGCCGGGACCGCCCGCGCGGGGCGCGGAGCGGGCGCCGGACGGCGGCGCGGGGGGCATGGGGGGTGCGCCCGCGGGCTGCGGGGGGTAGCCGTAGCCGCCGGGCCGCTGCTGGGGTGCGGCGGGGCCGCGGCCCCCTTGCGGGCTCTGGGACTCGCTGGACGCCAGGGTGCGGCTGCGCACGCGGTACAGGCCGGTGTCGAGGTCGTCGGCCTTCTGCAGATGGACCTTGATGCCGCCCATGAACGTGTAGCGCTGCTGCTTGGCGTAGTCGCGCACCATGCCCGCGAGCTCATCGCCGAGCTGGCCCGAGTACGGGCTCAGCCGCTCGTAGTCGGGTGTGCTCAGTTCGACGATGAAGTCGTTGGGGACGACGGTCCGGTCGCGGTTCCAGATGCTGGCGTTGTTGTCGCACTCACGCTGGAGCGCGCCCGCGATCTCGACGGGCTGGACCTCTGACTTGAACACCTTGGCGAAGGTGCCGTTCACGAGACCCTCGAGACGCTGCTCGAAGCGCTTCAGTACTCCCACGGGGCACCTCCTTCCTCAGTCGTGCTCAGTGTCGTCCTCATACTGCTTACTGATCGTATCCACGCGTCGGGAAATCGGGTGGTTCCCCTTCCTGGCCCTGCGGAGCAGTGTCACCTCTCACAGGGATCGTAGAGGTGCCTTCATGACAGTGTCCCGCAACCGGGTCGCTATCCGGTCGGGCGGGTGCTGGGGCGTCGGTAACGCGTGTGAATCCACCCTGGACGGCGTGCTAATGTTCTGGATGTCGGAAGGCGCACCGCCCAGACCAACCAAACCGGAAGGATCGGTTCGGAAAGTCGGCGGTGATTCGGTCGACAGCACCCATGCGCGGGTGGCGGAATAGGCAGACGCGCTGGATTCAGGTTCCAGTGCCCGAAAGGGCGTGGGGGTTCAACTCCCCCCTCGCGCACCAGTCGGAGCGGGCCTCTCCTGTGTGACGAAAGTCGCGCCGGAGGGGCCCGCTTCGCGTTTGGGTGCGCTGTTTCGGGCGGGTGGGTTTCGGCGTGCGGGTTTTGGCGTGTCTCTTCCCCTGTGCCGCAGGTCACGGCGGTGGGCCGGGGGGTTCATGAGTGAGGCCTCCCCCGGTGCGCGCTGTCGCAGTCCTCGCGGCGCGTGGCGGCGCCAGGGGGCGGGGGAGGCCCTGGGGACCCGCCGGCAGTTGGGCCGGGGCCGACGGGTGTTGGGGTAGCGGTGCGGTACCCGGTATGTGTCAGGCGGCGAGGCGGGCGGTGACGGTCTTGGCCTTGGCGGCCGCCTCCTCGTGGGCCTTCGCCTTGGAGGCGTCGGAGAGGTCGACCAGATCGGCCATGGCCGGGTTGGTACGGGCCAGAGTCAGCTCCGGGACGATGAACTCGACGTCCAGGGAGAGCATTTCGGTCAGCGCCTTGCCCAGGTAGTTGAGGACGAATTCAAAGCTCTCGCGGGGGGTGCCGGGGCCGTAGCCGCCGCCACGGCTGGCGACGACGACCGTCGGGGTGCCCGCCACGGTGGACGGCTGGGCCATCGACGTACGGCCCGCGATGATCACGTGGTCCAGCCAGGCCTTGAGGGAGGAGGGGATCGTGAAGTTGTACATCGGGGCGCCGATCACGACCGCATCGGCCCGCTCCAGCTCGGAGGCAAGGGTGTCCCGCAGGGCGAAGGCGGCCTCGAGCTCCGGCGTGCGCTGCTCGGCGGGCGTGAAGCCCGCGGCGGCGGCGAGGCCGTCCAGGTGCGGCAGGGGCTCGGCGGCCAGATCGCGGTAGATGACCGTGCCGTCGGGGTGCTGGGCCTCCCACTCCTTGCGGAAGGTGGCCGTGACGGCGCGGGAGGCGGAGGCGTCGGCAGGGAAGAGGGAGCTGTCGATGTGCAGAAGCGTGGGCATGAGGACCTTCCGATAACGGGGGCTCGGCGCCGGGGTGGCTTGGTGGCCTGGTGGCCGGCCCGGCGATGAGCGCGAAAAATTTCTACGTAGCTATGAATAGCATAGGAGCTTACTTTTCCGCAGTAGCTACTGGAGTGGCAGTACGCTGTGCTCCATGGCGGGTGGTGGCGGGCGCGCAGAGCACGACGAGAAGACGTGCAGGAAGGTCGACGGGACGATGACCCGCGTCTTCGAGCTGCTCGGCAAACGGTGGACCGGGCTCATCGTGACCGTGCTGATGACGCAGCCCGCGTACTTCGCCGAGCTGCGGCGGGCCATCCCGAAGATCAGCGAGCGCATGCTGACCGACCGGCTCACGGAGCTGGTGGCGGCGGGGCTGGCGCTGCGGGAGGTCGATGCGGGGCCGCCGCTGCGGGTCACCTACCGGCTGACGGAGAGCGGCAGGGCGCTGGAGCCCGCCCTGAGCGAGCTGGCTCGGTGGGCGGAGCGGTACATGGCCGAGGACGAGGGGTGCCCGTAGCCGGCCCTCACCTTCTGCGCGGGTTCTGAGCAGGGCGTTCGCGGCGGTCGGCGAGGTTATCCACAGGCCGTGACGGGTTTTCGCGGCGGGTTGTACGGTCGTGGCAGTCGAAGTCTTCGGGCCTGCGTCCGGGGCCGGTTGCCGGTCTGGTTGCCGGTCTCGTTGTCTTCGACGTCTGCGATATCTGCGACATGGCCGGTGCTTGTGCCGGCGGGGAAATGGGGGGCGTGTTGAACGGGGGGCGCGTGATGACGGACGGCGGGCGCGACGAGGAGGCGGTGCGGCGGCTGCCGCATGTCCCGGGGTTCGCCCAGTGGCCGGGGAGCGGCGCGGCCCGGCAGGAAGGGAAGGCGCTGCGGGAGCGGGTGCCCCGCTCGGCCCACCGCGAGCTGCCGCGGGGCGCGGGGCGGCCGGACGCGGTGGAGGCGGTCGAGCGGTCCAACGCCGGGCGGCTGCCGGAGCTCACTCCGATCCGGGTCGGGCGGATGGCTGCCTCCCCCTTCTCCTTTCTGCGCGGGGCGGCCGGGCTGATGGGCCACGATCTGGCGGCCACGCCGGTGACGGGCGTCGGCGCGCAGCTCTGTGGGGACGCGCATGGCGCCAACTTCGGTCTGTACGGGGACGCCCGCGGCAGCCTGGTCATCGATCTCAATGACTTCGACGAGACCATCCACGGCCCGTGGGAGTGGGATGTGAAGCGGCTTGCCGCCTCACTGGTGCTGGCCGGGCGGGAGGCGGGCGCGGACGAGGACACCTGCCGGGCGGCGGCTCATGACACGGTGGGCTCCTACCGACGCACGCTGCGGCTGCTGTCGAAGCTGCCCGCCGCCGACGCGTGGAACGCGATCGCGGACGAGGAGTTGGTCTCGCACGCGGATGCCAAGGACCTGGCCGGCACGTTGCAGCGGGTCTCGGAGAAGGCCCGGCGGAACACGAGCGCGCGGTTCGCCGCCAGGTCGACGGAGGCCGTGCCGGACGGGGAGAATCCGTCCGGGCGACCGATGGCGCGGCGCTTCGTGGATGCGCCGCCGGTGCTGCGGCGGGTGCCGGACGCGGAGGCGGCGGCCGTGGCGGCGGCGCTGGGCGAGTATCTGGGCACGCTGCCGGAGGACCGGCTGCCGCTGCTGGCCCGTTATGCGGTGCACGACGTGGCGTTCCGGGTGGTGGGCACCGGAAGCGTGGGGACGCGGTCGTATGTGGTGCTGCTGCTCGACCACCGGGGTGAGCCTATGGTGCTGCAGATCAAGGAGGCGCGGCCGTCCGCGCTGCTGCCGTATGTGCGGCAGGCCGGCTTCGAGGTGCCTGCCGTCGCGCATGAGGGGCGGCGGGTGGTGCTCGGCCAGAAGCGGATGCAGGTGGTCAGCGACATCTTGCTGGGCTGGGCCACGGTCCAGGGGCGCCCCTATCAGGTGCGGCAGTTCCGCAACCGGAAGGGGAGCGTGGACCCGGTGGCGCTGGCGGCCGACCAGCTGGATGACTACGGGCGGATGACGGGCGCGCTGCTGGCGCGGGCGCATGCGCACAGCGTGGACCCGCGGCTGCTGTCGGGGTACTGCGGAAAGGGGGATGAGCTGGACGAGGCGGTCGCCGAGTTCGCGGTGGCGTACGCGGACCGCACGGAGGAGGACCATGCGCGGCTTCTCGCCGCCGTGCGGGGCGGGCGGATAGCGGCCGAGTTGGGGGTGTGACACCCCCCCGGCCCGATTGCTGCCGGACGTAGGCTGAGCGGGTGACGAACCCGGAAGCGCAGCAGCAGGCCCGGCAGCCGGTGCCGGAGGCAGAGCCCCAGGCTGAATCGCAGGAGCGATCACACACCCGGCCCGAAGCCCGATCAGAGGATCCGTCGGAGGCGACGGCGGGTGTGCCGTCGGACGCGGACGCGCAGGTGCGTGCGGAGGCCGACGCGGAGGCGGAGACAGAAGCCACCGCGCGGCTTGAGCGGGCCGTGCGGGCCGCGGAGCAGGCGCTGATCGAGTTCGAGATCGCGGTGGAGACCTTCCGCATCGAGGTGGAGAACTTCTCCCGGCTGCACCACCAGCGGCTCGGGCCCATGTACTCCCGCCTCGACGAGCTGGACGCGCTGATCGCCGAGGCGGTGGCGGCGCGTACGGGCGACCCTGAGGACATCCGCAAGGCGCGGGAGGCGCGGGGGCTGGTGCTGCCGATGCCGAAGGTCGAGGAGCTGTTCCACGGCTGGCTCGACTCCGACGGGCTGTCGCCCGAGGGGGCCGCCATGCTCACCGAGCGGCCGGTGCAGCCGCCGCCGCGGGTGCGGCCGAGCGAGGAGGCGCGCCGCATCTACCGGGAGCTGGCCCGCAAGGCGCATCCGGACCTGGCGGAGGACGGAGCCGAGCGGGAGCGGCGCGGCGAGTTCATCGTGCGGGTCAACGCGGCGTACGCGGCTGGGGACGAGGAGCGGCTGAAGGCGCTGGCCGAGGAGTGGGCGGCCGGTCCGCCGCCGCCCGAGCGCCGGTGGAGCCGGAGCGAGGAGCTGTACGCCCGGCTGGAGTGGCTGGCCGAGCGGAAGGAGATGCTGGCCCAGGTCGCCGCCGAGCTGGAGTCCGGCGCGATCGGCGCGATGATCAAGATGGCGCCGGAGGACCCCGACGGGTTGCTCGACGAGATCGCCGAGCAGCTGTTGGCCAAGGTCGCCGAGAAGGAGAATCAGCTGGCGGAGCTCGTGCGGTAGTAGGTTTCCCTCAGCTGCCAGGTCGTGTGAGAGGTGTATGTGATGGGATTTGCCCCGCTTCCCGAGGTGGAGGTCGCGGCGGTGCCGGCCGATGGGTTCCTGCTGGATGTGCGGGAGGACGACGAGTGGGCCGCAGGGCACGCCGAGGGCGCCCTGCATATCCCCATGGGGCAGATCGTGGCCCGGTTCGGCGAGCTGACCGAAACGCTGGGCGACGGCGGACGGGTGCATGTGGTGTGCCGGGTCGGCGGGCGGTCGGCGCAGGTGACGCAGTATCTGGTCGCCCAGGGTCTGGACGCGGTCAATGTGGACGGCGGCATGCTCGCCTGGCAGGCGGCGGGCCGCCCGCTGGTGAGCGGGCAGACCGCCGCGGCCGACGGGGCCTTTGTGCTCTGATCAGGCGCCCGGACAGGGCCCCTGTGGACCAGCCGTTTGTGCTAGCCGAGCGGGTGGGCGGCGAGGAGGTTGCCCAGCGCCTCCTCGTGGGCGGCGGCGGGGCCGAGGGACAGCTCCAGCTGTTTGGCCCAGGCGTGATAGCGGTGCAGCGGATAGTCGGTCGCCGCGCCGAAGCCGCCGTGCAGGTGCTGTGCGGTCTGGACGACGCGGCGCACCCCGTCCGCGGCCCAGATTTTGGCCACGGCGACGTCCCCCGCGACGGGCAGCGCCCCGGGTGCGGCCGGTGCACCTTCGCGGTCGGTGGCCAGCCGCCAGGCGGCCTGCCAGAGCGTGGCCTCCATCGCGCGCAGATCGATATAGCGGTCGGCGGCCTGGACGGCGACCGCTTGGAAGGTGGCGAGCGGGAAGCCGAACTGCTCGCGCTTGCTGGTGTAGGAGCTGGTCAGGGCGAGTACCGCTTCGCCGAGGCCCAGTGCGAGCGCGCAGGTGCCGGTGGTGAGGAGATGGCGCAGCCACTCCCAGGCGCCGTCCGCCGTCAGCACCTCGGAGCCGTCCAGCCGTACGGAGTCCAGGCGGATCTCGGCAAGCCGCTCGCCGCTGGTGGAGATCTGTGGGCTGAGGGTGACGCCGGTGAGGTCGCGGGGGACGAGTGCGAGAAGCGCCTGGCCGGCTTCGGTGTGGGCGGGGATGAGGATGCGGTCGGCGCTGTGGGCCCAGGGCACGGCGGTCTGAGCGCCGTCGAGGACCCAGAAGCCGTCGCCGCCCGCGCCACCGTTTTGGCGGGCCTGTACGGCGAGTTCGGCCGCGTCGTGGCCGGTGCGGCCGTGGGGCGCGACGGTCAGTACGAGCTCGCCCCGGCCGGCGCCGGGCAGCACGGCGGAGCGCAGCTCCTCCCCGCCGTACCGCTGGACGGCGAGCGCGGCCGCGGTGGACTCCAGCAGCGGCACACGGGCGAGGACCCGGCCGGCCTCGCGCAGCACCAGGCACAGGGCGATGGGGTCCAGTCCGGCCCCGCCGTACCGAGGGTCCAGGAGGAGTCCGAGCAGATCGGCGTCGGCGGCCTTGCCCCACAGCCGGCGGTCGAGGTCGTCGGCGACGGCGCCGGGCGTGAGCGCGGGGCTTGGCACCCCGTCCGGCGAGGCGGCGGAGAAGACCGCCTTCGCTGCCTCGGCGGCCGCCTGCTGTTCCTCGGTGAAGGTGAAGTCCACTGTCCGTCCTCCCGCGCCATGGCTTGGTCTGACGGCCCGTCAAGATAGAACAGGTTCTACAAGAAGGGAACGCCCGTGCATGCGCGCCCCGTCGGGGATGCCGAGCACCCCGTCGGGCCGGGCTGTGGTGGTTCAGCGGTCGAAGTCCAGCTCCACGCGCTCGTCGACCGGGCGTGACTGACAGGACAGCACATATCCGGCGGCCACCTCGTCCGGCTCCAGCGCGAAGTTCCGGTCCATCCGCACCTCGCCCGATACCAGGAACGCCCGGCAGGTTCCGCAGACTCCGCCCTTGCAGGCGTATGGCGCGTCCGGGCGGTTGCGCTCCACGGCCTCCAGCAGCGATTCGCCCTCGCGCACCGGCCAGGTGCCCGACCGGCCGTCCAGGGTCGCCGTCACCATGGAGCGGGACGGGGCCGCGGTCGGGCTCGGCCCCGTGGGGACGGCCTCGCTGTCCCCGGCGTCCACATGGAAGATCTCCTGGTGGATGCGGCGGCGGGCGACCCCGAGGGTGCGCAGCGCCCGCTCGGCGCCGCGCACCATCCCGTACGGCCCGCACAGGAACCAGCCGTCCACCGACTCCACCGGCAGCAGTGCCGGCAGCAGCCCGGTCAGCCGCTCCTCGTCGAGCCGCCCGGAGACCGGCCCGGCCTGCCGCTCCTCCCGGGAGAGGACGCTCACCAGCTGGAACCGGCCGGGCCAGCGGTCCTTCAGATCGGCGACCTCCTCCAGGAACATCGTGGAGGCGGTGGTGCGGTCACCGCGGATCAAGGAGAAGCGGGCCTCGGGCTCGCGGGCGAGCAGCGTCGAGGCGATGGACAGAACGGGGGTGATGCCGCTGCCGCCGACCACGGCGGCGAAGTGGCCGGGTCTGGGGTCCAGTACGAACCGGCCGGCCGGGGCCATCACCTCCATGACCTCGCCGACCGTCAGCTCCTTGAGGGCATACGTGGAGAACTCGCCGCCCTCGACCAGCCGCACCCCTACCCGTAGGGCCGAGGGTCCCTCGGGCGCCGGGGCCGGTGTGCAGATCGAGTAGGTCCGCCGTATCTGAGCGCCGTCGGCGAACCGCCGCACCGCGATGTGCTGCCCCGGAGAGAAACGGAAGGTCTCGCGCAGTGTGGGCGGGACCTGGAGGGTGACGGCCACCGAGTCGTCGGTGAGCCGGTCGACCGCGATCACCCGCAGTGGATGGAAGGCGCCATGGCGGGGCACGGGCGCCGCCACGCCTTCGGCGGCCATCACAACTCCTTGAAGTGGTCGAAGGGTTCGCGGCAGGTCTCGCAGCGGCGCAGCGCCTTGCAGGAGGTGGAGGAGAAGCGGCTGAGCAGCTTGGTGTCGGCCGATCCGCAGTGCGGGCAGCGCACCGTCAGGTCGACGGCGACCGGCCCGCCCGCGGCGCGGGGGCCGGGCGGTGCGATGCCGGACTCGGCCAGCTTGCGGCGGCCTTCCGCGCTGATCTCGTCCGTCGACCAGGGCGGGGAGAGGACGGTGCGGACCGTCACCTCGGGTATGCCGTGGTCGTGCAGCACCTGCTCGACGTCCGCAGCCATCGACTCCAGCGCGGGACAGCCGGTGTAGGTGGGGGTCAGCTCGACCTCGACCCGGCCCGGCGCCATGACGCGCAGCGCGCGCAGCACACCGAGCTCGGCCAGGCTCACCATGGGCAGCTCCGGGTCCGGCACGGCACCCGCCAGCTCGCGCAGCCGGGTCTCGAGCGGGGTCGCGGGCGCGGGCGTCACCATGACGCCCCCGGATGGCTGCGGTGCAGATGCTGCATTTCGGCCAGCATCCGGCCGAACGGCTCGGTGTGGACGCCCTGCCGCCCGGCGCCGGCCGCCCAGGCGCCGCGCCGCGGGCCCTCGGGCACGGTCAGGGTGGCCCGGTCCAGCACGGCCGTGATCCGCGCCAGCCACTCGTCGTGCAGGGCGGTCCAGTCCACCTCGCACCCCTCGACCGGCTCGAACAGCTCGCCGGTGAACCGCCACAGCGCCTCCAGGCCGCGCCGCATCCGCTCATGGCTCTCGGCGGTGCCGTCGCCCAGCCGCAGGGTCCAGTGCTCGGCGTGGTCGCGGTGGTAGGCGACCTCCTTGACCGCCTTGGCGGCCAGCGGGGCGAAGGGGCCGTCGCCGCGCGCCAGCCGGTCGTACAGCTGCTGCTGGTAGGTGGAGAAGTACAGCTGGCGGGCGATGGTGTGGGCGAAGTCGCCGTTGGGCTGCTCGACGAGCTGGACATTGCGGAAGGCGCGCTCCTCCCGCAGATAGGCCAGTTCGTCCTCGTCGCCCACCAGGGAGAGCAGCACCCGCGCCTGCCCGAGCAGGTCCAGGGCGATATTGGCGAGGGCGACCTCCTCCTCCAGCACCGGGGCGTGCCCGGCCCACTCCCCCAGCCGGTGGGAGAGCACCAGAGCGTCGTCGCCGAGGGCGAGTGCGGCGGTCACAGGTGCCGCACCCCCTCGGGGATCTCGTAGAAGGTCGGATGGCGGTAGGGCTTGTCGGCGGCCGGCTCGAAGAACGGGTCCTTCTCGTCCGGCGAGGAGGCGGTGATCCGGTTGGACGGCACGACCCAGATGGAGACGCCCTCGGAGCGGCGCGTGTACAGATCGCGGGCGCTGCGCAGGGCCATCTCGGCGTCCGGTGCGTGCAGGCTGCCGGCGTGGGTGTGGGACAGGCCGCGCCTGCCGCGCACGAACACTTCCCACAGGGGCCACTCACCGCTGGTGCCGCTGCTCATGCTCCGGCCTCTCCGTGCTTGGCCGCATACGCCGCGGCCGCCTCGCGCACCCAGGCGCCTTCCTCATGGGCCCGCCGCCGCTGGGAGATGCGCTGGGTGTTGCACGGCCCGTTTCCCCGGAGCACTTGGCGGAACTCCTCCCAGTCGATCGGCCCGAAGTCGTAGTGGCCCCGGTCCTCGTTCCACCGCAGGTCGGGGTCGGGGAGGGTCAGGCCGAGCGCTTCGGCCTGCGGGACGCAGATGTCGACGAAGCGCTGGCGGAGCTCGTCGTTCGAATGGCGCTTGATCTTCCAGGCCATGGACTGGGCGGAGTGGGCCGATGCCTCGTCCGGCGGGCCGAACATCATCAGCGAGGGCCACCACCAGCGGTCCACGGCGTCCTGCGCCATCGCGCGCTGCGCCTCGGTGCCCCGGCTCAGGGCCAGCAGCAGTTCGAACCCCTGGCGCTGGTGGAAGGACTCCTCCTTGCAGATCCGGACCATCGCCCGGGCGTACGGCCCATAGGAGCAGCGGCACAGCGGCACCTGGTTGGTGATCGCGGCGCCGTCCACCAGCCAGCCGATGACGCCCACGTCGGCCCAGGTGAGCGTGGGGTAGTTGAAGATCGAGGAGTACTTCTGGCGGCCGGAGTGGAGCTTGTCGAGCAGCTCGTCGCGGCTGGTGCCCAGGGTCTCGGCGGCGCTGTAGAGATACAGGCCGTGTCCCGCCTCGTCCTGGACCTTGGCCATGAGGATGGCCTTGCGGCGCAGCGAGGGCGCCCGGCTGATCCAGTTGGCCTCCGGCTGCATGCCGATGATCTCGGAGTGCGCGTGCTGGGCCATCTGTCTCACCAGCGAGGCGCGGTATTCGTCGGGCATCCAGTCGCGGGGCTCGATGCGCTCGTCCGCGGCCAGGGCGGCGTCGAACACCGTCTGATACGCCTCCGCGTCAGCCGCCATCGTCGTCATGCGAAGCCCCTTCGCCGTCCCCACCGGGCTGCCGCCCGCGCCCGACCGACCGATCGTTCGGTTCAATGGTGTGCCGGGGGAACGTGGGGTGTCAAGCCTGTGGATAACTCCGGGGCGCTGTGCCCTGCGCGCGCTCATCGGTACCGTTCCGGGGCGTAAGGGCCGCGGAGAGCGCGGAAGGCGCGGAGAGTACGGCGCGCGGCGCGCGGCCGGAGACCACGGGATCGGGGCGGGAATGGCGGAGATGGGGCAAATCGCGAAGGAAGGGGATAAGGGGGAGGAAGGGG
>NZ_MUNE01000070.1 GCF_002154605.1 Streptomyces milbemycinicus
GCCCCCACCGCCTCCGGCGGCGATCACCTCGGCATGGGCCTGGCCCAGAGCGGTGATCTGGTCGGCCTCTCCTGGTACGGCGGCTCGGCCGTCCTCAAGGTCGACGACGGCCGCCAGGTTACGCCCGGCACACCGGGCCCGGGCTGCGACGTGGACGGCTTCGCGGGCGGCCGGGCGTTGCTGCGCGCCTATTCCTGCGACGACGGCACCGCGGGGCTGCAGGGGATCAACACATCCACGGACGAGGTCTCCTGGACCTACCGCGTACGCAAGGGCTACAAGGTCAGCACGATCTTCTCCACCGCCCCCGTCGTCGTCGCCCTCGCCGATGACCACCACAAGTCGGGCGGCGTTCTCGCGCTGTCGGATCGCGGCAAGCGGCGCTCGACCCTCGACCTGGGCAAGCGGTCCTATCAACCGGAGTGCGGCCTGGACCTCTTCGGCACCAAGCTGGGCGGCTGCCGGGGCGTCGCGGTCTCCTCGGACACGCTCTACCTCCCGACCGAGCTGACGTTGACCCGCGACGGGCGCCCGAGCAGCGAGATCCACGCCTTCGATCTGAGGACGGGGCAGCGGAAGTGGGCGGCCAAGGTGCCCGGCCGGATGCTGTTTCCACTGAGCGTGGAGGGCGGGGACCTGATCGCGTACGAGGAGCCGACGGACCGTACGGCGGGCTCCGTCGTCGGCATCGGCACGGGCGGCGGCAGGCCCAGGACACTGCTGCGGCTGCCGAGCGCGACCAGGGTCGCGGAGGCCGGTCTCGCCTCCGCGACCCGGGTCTACCGGAACGGCGTTTTCTATATCGCGTCCGACCGGTTGACGGGTTCGGGAGCGGCCGAAGAGATGATCATGGCTTTCTGCCGCTGACCGCCTCGGACCGCTCACTCGCTCACTGCAGGTCGAATTCACCGTCCCGCGCGCCGAGCACAAAGGCGCGCCATTCGGCTTCGGTGTAGCGCAGCACCGTCTCGGGATCGGCCGAGTTCCGCATGGCGACCGCGCCGCCCGGCAGATAGGCGATCTCCACCCGGTCTTCGGAGGCGCTGCCGGGCGCGCTGAGCCACTCGACATCGGAGATGTCGAGTGCGTACAGCTCTGCCTTCTCGTTGGCGTCGGCCATTGGTGCGTACGTCCCTTCGGAAACTGCGGAAACCAACGTGCTCACGGAAAGGAGCCGCGTGGACACTGTCGCCGCCAGTGTCGTCCGCCGAGCGCGCCGAGGCAATCGAACTTGACAGCCGCCCCGGAGCCCTGAAGCGCGGACCGGCCCCTCGCTCGCCTGACTCAGCCCATCTGCCGGTCAGTCCATACGGCGCGGCGTGCCCAGCAGACCCGACTCGGCGTCGGTCGGCTGCGTCGCCACGTACAGCCGCGCGTGGCGGGTGCACCAGAGGGTGACCCCGTCCGCCAGCGTGGACAGCGCGGACACGTCGACGGCCGGCAGCCCCATGATGCGGCCGATCTGCGCCGCCTCGTCCGGGGACACCCGCTGAATGCCGACCAGGCCCGCGTTCTCCATCAACCGGGGGGCGACCGGGCTGAGATACGGCAGCAGGGTCAGCACGGACTGCCAGGGCGCGGCGGTCACCCGACCCCGCGGCGGCCGCATCCCGGCGTCCCGGATGACCAGCACCGGGCTGCTGACCGAGGCGCCCTGCGGCGGCACCCGCCCCACGTCATGCAGGGTGATGCACTGCTGGTTGTTGTTCGCGGCCTGGGCCAGCGACGTCCACATCTGCTGCCGGCCGGTCTCCACGGTGACCCGGGCGCCCGTTGCGACCGCGCGCAGGCCGATCACCTGCGCCGTCCACAGGCCGCCGACCAGCAGGACGTTGAACGGAGAGGGGCGGTGCAGCCCCAGCACCGCGGGCTGCCCCTGCCCGTCCGCGCCGATCACGATGCCGTCGTCGCCGACGGGCAGCGCAAGCGACTCGAACTGCTCGGGCGGCACCTCATGGCGCTGCCGGCGCGGCCCGAGCAGCCCGAAACCGGACCACTGCTTGCGCGGCGGTGCGGGCGCGGGCTCCGGCTCGGGCGCCTGCCCGGGGCCGGTGGCCGCGGGAAAGCCGGAACCGGGGCCGGGAAAACCGGGACTGGAGCCAGGGCCGGGGAATCCGGGACCGGGAACGCCGGGGCCGGGAACGCCGGGGCCGGGGAAAGCGGCCCCGTTCGGGGCGGTTGCGGGCGTGGCCATCAGCGGGTCCCTCCCAGGGGCAGAGTGGCGAGGACACCGGGCACCTGCTCGCGGTCCAGCCGCACCAGCCCGATCCGCACCCCGCGCGCCGTACGCTCCAGCTCCTTGCGGATGCCGACCAGCTCATCGGCGCTACGGCCGGTGATCCGCACATGGCCGCTGATGGTCGGCGCGTGCCGGCCGCCCAGCTTGCCACCCCGGCGCAGCGTGAGGCTGAGGGTCGTCGACAGCGCGGGCAGCGAGGTCAGCAGCGCGGCCAGCTGGGGCAGCGGCGCCGACGCCGCGTCCAACTGCGGCCAGCGGCCGATCCAGTAGGCGGTGTGCCAGCGGTCGTCGCACCGCCAGGCGCGCGCGCTCTCCAGGGTGCGGCGGTTGAGCGTGTCCCGCCGCCCGGCCTGCGCCGTGGCCCGCTGATTGGCGCTCGCGGCCGTCGCGACCGCGGCGGTCAGCGACTCCTCCGTCAGCACCGTCACCCCGAAGCCGGCCCCCTGCAGCCTGCTCGCCAACTGGTCCGCCGCGCGCAGCAGACACCGCTGCGCGCCGCCCATGCCGCCGCCGCGCGCGGCCACGGCCTCCGGGCACAGCTCCGGGTCGAACTTCAGCGCCACCCACGTCATACGGACCGCGGGCGCGCCGGTCTGCGCCTGCAGCGGCGCGTAGTTGCGCAGGGCCAGCGACTGGGCCGGCAGATGGTACGCGGGCGCGGGCAGCGTGTGCTGGACGACCTGCACCGACTCCAGCAGGATCCCGTCCACCTCCATGGCGTCCCGCAGCAGGGCCAGCGGAAGCGGCTGCTGCGCGCGCTGCGGCCGCAGCGGCGCGTCCACCGCCTCCACCTGAATCACCGCCGTCAGGAAGGTGCCGTCCCCGACCATGCCCACCGCGCGCCGGTCGCGGTCGATGAACGTCAGGGTGCGCAGCGCAGGTTCGCACTCCACGGCGATCGCGAAGCCGGGGTCCGTGCCCGCGTCGAGCGGCTTCGCCGCCATCCGCTTGCGCCGCCGCAGCGAGCCGGCGGTGCTCAGCCACTCCGATATGGGTTGCTGACGGCGGCGTACGACAGCGAGCAGCACCAGCACCAGGCCCACGGCCGCGGCGGGCACCAGCAACAGCTCGTCGACGACCCACGCGACCAGCACGATCGCCGCGGCCACCTCGATCAGCACCAGCTGCTGCAGCCGCACCGGCCCGAAACTGCCCGACCGGGAGGCCGGCCGCGGCGTGACCGTTCCACCGGCGGGTGGCGCCGCCGATGCGGGCGCGGGGGCGGGCGAAGGGCCGGAGGACGCCCGCGAGCGAGATTCGCCCGACCCCCTCCGACCGGATCCGCTCCCCGCGGTGCGTGCGCGCGTGGCGGCAGCCATCCCCGTCAGCCCCTTAAAGTCCGAAACACACCCGAAAGGCCCGGCGGACGTCCGTGGCCGGATCGTCCCCGAGCGACACGAGCCAATTCCTTCCCGGCATAGTAGAGGGTCGGTACGACACCCGGACCGAGGGCAGTGCCCCACGGCCGAGGCCGAAAAGCGGGGAGATACGGCTAAAGATGGCATCACGGCGGGATGAGCTCAACGCCTATACATTCGCGAAGAAGCGGACAGTCGCTCAGTTCTTGCAACCCTCACCGAGCGGTACGGAGGAGGGCGCCCCGCGCCCGCTGCGTACGGTCCTCCCCGGCGTCGTCATAGGCGCCCTGATCCTCGCCGGATTCGGGGCCTGGGGCATGTTCAAGCCGGTCGCCCCCAAGGGCTGGGACGAGGTGGGCGCCCACGTCATCGTCGGCTCCAACTCCACCACCCGCTATGTCATCCTCAAGACCGACGGCAAGGTCCAGCTGCACCCCGTCCTCAACTTCGCCTCCGCCAAGCTCCTGCTCACCGGCGACAAGTCCAGCGTCGTCAAGGTGAAGGAGTCCGAGCTCGACAACGGCCACATCCCGCGCGGCCCGACGATCGGCATCCCGTACGCTCCCGACCGCCTGCCCAGCGCCGACGAGGCGGCCAAGCAGAAGGAGTGGGCCGTCTGCGAGCAGCCCGGAGGCAAGGGGAAAACCACCCAAAAGGCGGTTTTCCTTTTCTCCGACCGCGACCCGAAGGGCAAGAAGCTGCGGAGCTCGCAGCGGCTGAGCGGCGCCCAGGCCCTCTATGTACAGGGCCAGGACGACGCCCGCTATCTGGTCGATCCACAGGGCACCAAGTATCTGATCGGCGGCGCCAAGTGGAAGCAGCTGCCGTCGGAGAAGTACGACCTCCTGCTCCGCTCCATCTTCCGGGACGGCGCCAAACCGCAGCGCGTCACCAAGGACTGGCTGGCGACCTTCCGGGACGGCGCACCCATCTCCTTCCCTGAGGTCCCGGGCCGGATCGGCGCCGACGCCGGAGTCGGCACCCTCCCGGACGACGCCAACAAGGTCGGCATGGTCCTCGAAGCGAACACCGGCACCGGCACCCAGTACTACGTCGTCCTGCAGGGCAAGGTGCAGCGCATCTCGGAGTTCATCGAAAAGCTCCTCCTCAACAGCGAACAGCTCAAGGACCTCGGCCAGGCCGGCCGGGCGGAGCGGGTGAGCGGCGCGACCTTCACCCCGGAGGGGGACTTCTACGACAAGTACGAGTGGCCGACGAAGATCCCGGAGCAGGCCAACTCCATCGAGCAGCAGGAGACCCAGGGCAGCGCCGAGCGGGACACCGTCTGCAGCATCATGAGCGGAATGACGTCCAAGCACACGCCCGAACTGGCCACCTGGGCGGGCACCGACTTCCCCGCCACCATCCCGGACGGCGCCACCAGCGCGTACGTGACCCCGGGCTCCGGCCTGCTCTATCGCCAGGTCGCCGGCCGCCAGAACACGAGCGGCGCGATCTTTCTCGTCACGGACACCGGGCTTCGCTATGTGGTCCAGTCCAATAACGACAGCGATACGGACAAGTCGAAGATCAGCGATGGCAGTTCCGATCAGTCGGGAACCAATTCCGCGCAGCAGGACGTCAATCAGGCTCAGATAAGGCTCGGTTACAAGGAACTCATTCCGGTGCCCGTACCCGCCAACTGGTCGGAGTTCCTGCCGAGGGGACCGCGCCTGGACACCAACAGCGCCAAGCAGCCGCAGGGGTCGTAGCCGATGAGGAACACGCAGCGGAAGAGGACGAAGAAGGCACTCTTCCTATCAACAGCGGCGGCCCTCACTACCCTCTCAGCGGCGCCGGGACCGGTGATACCAGCGGGGCCCCTCTCCCTAGCGGGCACAGGCGAGTGCACGTACCCCGCCAAACAGATCAAGGGCACCCCCTGGTCGCTGCAGCGCGTTCTGCTCGACCAGCTGTGGCAGGACACCAAGGGCATCGACAAGAAGACCAACCGCCCTATCCTCGTCGCCGTCATCGACACGGGCGTCGACAACAAGAACCCGCAGCTCACCGACGCGGTCGACACCAAGCTCGGCTTCGAGGTCCGTAAATCCGGCAAGAACAGCCTGGAAAAGGGCAAGAAGGGCGACGGCACGGACGACCTGGTCGGCCACGGCACCAAGGTCGCCGGCATCATCGCCGCCCGCCCCCACAGCGGCACGGGCTTCGTCGGCCTCGCCCCGGAGGCCAAGATCCTCCCGATCCGCCAGAACGACGAAAAGGGCTCTGGCACCACCGACACGATGGCGACCGCCATCGACAGGGCGGTCGACAAGCACGCCCGAGTGATCAACATTTCCCAGGACACCGTCAAACCGCTGCAAGCCAACAACAACCTCCAACGCGCGATCAACAACGCCCTGGAGCACGACGTCGTCGTGATCGCCTCCGCCGGCAACGACGGCCTCGACGGCAAAGTCAAGAAGACCTACCCCGCCGCCTACGACGGCGTCCTCGCCGTCGGCTCCTCCGACCGCAACAACGAGCGCGCCCCCTTCTCCCAGGCCGGCGACTTCGTCGGCGTCGCGGCCCCCGGCGTCGACATGGTCTCCACCGTCCCCGGCGGCGGCCAGTGCGTCGACAACGGAACCAGCTTCTCCGCCCCCTACGTCGCCGGCGTCGCCGCCCTCATCCGGGCCAAGCACCCCGACTGGAAGCAGAACCAGGTCGTCGCCCAGATCGAGCAGACCGCCGAACGCGCCGTCAACGCCCACGACCCCTACGTCGGCTGGGGCGTTGTGGACCCCGTCCGCGCCCTCACCGAAGACGACCACCCCATCGACCACGTCACCCTCGACAAAGGCGCCGCCCACAACGTCGACGCCCCCCAACCCGCCACCCTCACCCTCGGCGAAACCCCCCAGGAACGCCGCGAGCGCCTCGCCACCTACGCCCTGGGCGGCGGAGCCCTCCTCGTCGCGATGATCACCGGCGCGGCAGCCGTACTCCACGAACACAAGCGACGCCGCCGGGCTGCTGGTTGAGTGCGACGGCCGCCGCCGGTGGTCGTCGTCTTCGTCGCCCTGACTCGTAGGTAAGGTTGTCCGGCTGGCTTTTGCGAGGGGGGAATCGTTCATCCATGGAACCGCTGCGCTTCGACGACCCGCGGCGGATCGGCCCGTACGACGTCGTTGCCAGGTTCGACGCGGATGGTGGCCGAGTCCCGGTCCCGGAGCGGCGCTTCATCGCACGGCTGCCGGGCGGAAACCGTACGGTCATGATCAGCATGCCGCTGCCCGGAGCGGACACCGGACGCTTCGCAGCAGAGGCCGCGGCCGCCCCGCAACGGCTGTCCGGGCCCTGGATCGCACCTGTGGTGGAAGTCGGCGGCACGGCAGAAGCACCCTGGTATGCGTCGCCGTACCTCCCCGCGTTACCGCTCACGGCCGCGGTCGCCGCGCATCAGGGCCCCCTCCCGGAACGCACGGTCCGCGCGCTGGGCGCGGCCCTCGCAGAGGCCCTTGCGGTCATGCACGCGTCGGGTGTGACGCATGGAGGCCTCTCACCCGCCGCGGTTCTGCTCACTACGGGCGGCCCTCTCCTGACCTGCTTCGGCGCGGTACGGGCGGCGGCGCCGGACGGTGAGCAGCGATCGGGACTGCCGGGGCTCGCCTCAGGCAGTCTGCCCCCGGAGCAGGCCGCGGGCGGGAAGCCCCGGCCGCTGGGCGACATCTATGCCCTGGGCTCGGTGCTGGCGTACGCCGCAACGGGACACCTGGTCCCCGAACGCCGCGAACTGCCGGAAGGGCTGCGCAGGACGATCGCGCTGTGCCTCACCCGGGACGCAGCGTCCAGGCCGCAAGCGACCCAGCTGCTCGACGAGTTGATGCCCTCAGAGGGGATCACACATCACGCGACCACGTCACACGGGACCGTTCTGGACGGCGGAGTGAGTCGGGCATCCGCGGCTCTCGGGCCGGGCTGGCTGCCGGGGCGGCTCATCGCGGCGCTCGCCAGGCAGTCCGCTGAACTCCTGGCCACGGAGACCGTGACAGCGAGCGAGTACGAGCCCGGCGCCGACAGCATGGCGAGCCAGGTCCTGGCCCCGCAGCCGTACTCGCAAGCGGCTCTCGCATCAGCGTCCCCGCCCCCGGCCTCCCCTGGTTTCCCTCCCTCTCCTGCCCCATGACGCTCGCGCGACGCCCGCGCCTTCACAGTGGACCGACCTGATGGCCCTCCCCCTCACACATGACGACCCCCAGCAGCTCGGCCCGTTCCGGCTCATAGCCCGGCTTGGTGGTGGCGGTATGGGCACCGTCTATCTGGGCCGCTCGCCGGGTGGGCGCACGGTCGCGCTGAAGACCATGCATGAACAGATCGCCACGCAGGCGACGTTCCGCTCCCGGTTCCAGCTGGAGATCGACGCCGCCCGTGTGATGGGAGAGCGATACGGCGCCGAGGTTGTCGACGCCGACCCCTTCGCGGCAGTCCCCTGGCTGGCGACCGAGTACGTGCTCGGCCCGCCCTTGGACGACACGGTGGCCCTCTGCGGCCCGCTCCCGGAGCGGTCAGTGCGGGCTCTTGGCGCCGCCCTGTGCGCCGCGCTCGGGCAGTTGCACCGTTCAGACGTCGTGCACCGTGACCTCAAACCGTCCAACATCTTGATCACAGCCTTCGGGCCGAAGGTCATCGATTTCGGTATCGCGCGGGCCATCGGTGATCAGAGGCTCACCAGCGTAGGCGTGACGGCGGGCACCCCGGCCTTCATGTCGCCGGAGCAGGCGATGGGCGCGGAGCACACCTCCGCGGGCGATGTGTTCGCACTCGCCGGCGTACTGATCTTCGCGGCCACGGGGCATGGCCCTTTCGGCAGCGGCCAGCCGGCCGACCTGCTCTACCGGGTGCGCTTCGCGGAGCCCGATCTGGGCGGGGTCCCCGCGGGGCTGCTGCCGGTCCTGACCCGCTGCCTCAGCAAGGACCCCGCTCATCGGCCGAGTATGGCCGAGCTCGCTGGGCGGCTGAACCATGAGGAGGGGGAGTCCGCGGAAGCGGAGTTCACGGACTACCTCCCTGAGACGGCCCTGGCGGAGATCGGCCGACGGGCCACAGAGGTGTGGCAGATCCAGCCGACACGGCTGCCAGCACCATCTGGATCCGTCGATGAGGCGCCTTTCCGGCCCGGCATGTCCAGACGGAAGCTGCTGACCCTCTCCGGCGGCGCGGTCCTTGGGGCAGCCGCCGCGGGCGTCGGGACGTGGGCATGGTTGACCCAGCGGGGAGAACATGCTGACACCGCTGGCCCACGGCCGACCTCCACCAAGCGCCCGACCAACGTCCCTTCACAGGCGGTGTGGTGGGCGAAGATCAACAACACGGACGAGACCTTCGCCCCGACGACCGTCGGGGATCTGATCCTGGTGATGAACGGCGATGGTCTTGTGGGGCTGGAGGCGAAGACCGGCGAGGAGCGCTGGACCCGCAAGTGGGAAATCGGGTCGTCCGCCGAGAAGATAAAGATCGCTTGGCAAGTCGTCTCGGATGGCGAGCAAGCCTATGCCTTCATACCCGAAAACGTGCCCAAGGAAGGGTTGTCAATCTACTCCGTCGACCTTAAGAACGGCAGGCCGCGGCCCCTGGTAGGGCCGATCCCGGACCTTAACGGAGCTCAAGGGGCGCCAGCGCAGCCACTGATCGCTGCTGACGGAGTGATCTATCTGGTTGCCAGAGAACGGAATGGCGATCCTTCTGGGGAGACGGGCTGGCATGAGATAGCCGCCGATCTCAAGAGCGGCAAGGAGCTCTGGCGCCAGCCCTTCAAGGGAGCCTATTCTCCAGACACCTCCAGGGACGGCATCGTCGCAAAGGCTGTGGGGAGCCGTCTGGTCCTCACCCGACGAATCGGCGTACTCGACATCGTGGACGGGATCGGCGTCCGGGACACCCGGACGGGCCGGATGCTCTGGTCCCGGGACCTGCCCAGGGAGCGTTTGGACTCCGATTCCTTCCTCGACCCGGGCCAACTCGTGGCTGACGACGATCGTGTCTACTTCGGGACCGGGCAGCTATACGCGTTCCGGCTCTCCGGTGGAGACAAGGCATGGGCGTTCGGCGAAGGCCGGGACAAGGGCGACTTCGAGAAGGACACGCGTCCGTACGGCAGACCCGCGGTGAAGGATGGCGTGGTGTATGTGGCCGAGGGGACCCGCGGACTCGTCGCCGTGGAGGCAGACAGCGGCAAGCTGCTGTGGGAGACGAGCGTGGGCGGTGTACCCAGTCTCCTGGTCACGCCCGTTATCGGCAGGAAATACGCCTACGTCGCCATGGACGGCAACGCGAGGATCAGCGCTGTGGACCTGCATACACACAAAGTCGCCTGGACCTTCCGTGTCCCCGGTGTTTTCGATGGCGCGTTCGTGGCTCACGAGCGTGCCGGAACTCTCGTGTTGAAGAGCGGCGATTTCGTGTACGCCATCCCCTTTGAGTGACCCAACTCACCTACGACATCGGAAAACCACGGCACCTGAAAACTCGGCAGGGAGACATTCACCCCATGAACCCTCTCGGTCCCGGCGACCCCCTTCGCCTCGGCCCGTACCGCCTCGTTGCCGTGCTCGGCGACGGTGGTATGGGCAGGGTCTACCTCGGGCGGGACCGCACCGGTCGGGCCGCGGCGATCAAAGTGCTCCGCCCGGAGCTGGCGTATGACCAGAACATGGCTCAGCGTTTCGTCCGCGAGGCGCAGGTCGCGCAGGCCGTCACCAGTACCGGTGTCGCGCGCGTACTCGGAGCGTGGCATGAGGGCGGTTGGCCGTGGATGGCGACTGAGTTCCTGGCGGGACCGACGCTGGACCAGCACATCGATGAGTACGGGCCTTTCGACGACCAAGGTGTTCGGGAACTGGGCGCCGCCCTCGCCCGTGCGCTCCAGGACATTCACGCCGCGGGACTGGTCCACCGTGACCTCAAGCCGTCCAACATCGTGATGACCGCCTCGGGCCCGCGCATCATCGATTTCGGCATCGCGCGCCCTGAGCACGGTCTCACCCTCACCCTCACTGGCCAGATCCCGGTCACGCCCGGTTACGGAGCACCGGAGCAAGTGCTGGGGCAGCGTGTCGGCCCGCCCGCCGATGTCTTCTCTCTGGGAGCGGTGCTTGCGTACGCGGCGAGTGGAGAGCGTGCGTACGACGGCGGACACGCGGCGACGGTGCAGTATCAAGTGGTCCATGGTGAGCCCAACCTGTCCGAGGTACCGGAGCCGATACGCGCGCTCGTCGCTCCTTGCCTCGCCAAAGACCCCGCTTACCGCCCTCTTCCCGAGCAGATCGCCGCGGTCTTCGCCCCGCCGTCCGGCACCAAGCCCGGAGCCAAAAAAATCTGGCAGCTGGGAGAGTTGGCCGCCGACATCAAGCTGCGCGAGGCAGCCGCGAAGCAGCTGATCAGTCTTCCGGACGTGCGTACTCCCTCCGTTCCCTCCCGGCGCCGTCTCCTCACCGCGCTCGCGGCGGGTGGCGGCACCGTACTGGCGGCGGGCGGCGGAGGACTCGCCTGGTGGCTGCTGTCCAAGGACACCGGAGCGGGGGAGGCCCGCAAACCGACTGAAGAGGAGAGCACGGCGCCACCGAAACCGTGGGATGCGAAGCGTCTGACGGCTTCGCAATACGAGGACGGCACAGCGCCACCGTCCCTGTGGGGGCCGCAGGACGGCCCCTCCCCGGTTGTTATCCAGCCCCTGCCTGTGCGCGATCTCGTCTTGGTCCATGAGGGCGGAAGCACCACGCTGGGCGCTTATAACGTGATGGACGGGACACGTAAATGGGGCACCGCCGTAGGCTCGTACGCCCACTATGTCGCACCTTCCGAGGAACTCGTCGTGACCGTCGGCCCTATGACTGTTGGCAGTACGGGAAGGCTTCTCGCCCTCGACAGTGCTACCGGCAAGAAGAAGTGGACGGCCCCCGCCAATGCCGTCCATGTCATCGCTGCGGACACCAAGAGCGTCTATTTCACGGCCAGGAGGGACCCGACATCGACCGATGTCAGCCTCCTAGGCGCCTTCGACATCGCCTCGCGCACCACCCGCTGGACAGTTCCGATGCCTGTGGAGTGCACACTAGTCACTCCGCCCAAGGCAGCAACGGACAGCGGCTGCTTGGTTCTCTGCGGCCAAAACGGCAAGGTGGCCACACTTGACACTCGCACAGGGAAACAAGTCTGGACGCTGCCGAGACAGGCAGTTGCCATCGTGCCCATTGCCCCTGCCGTCTCCGAAGGGATCGTCTACTTGGGTGGAAAAACCCTGACAGCCCGTAAGCTCGAGGACGGGGAAGAGATATGGTCGGTGCCTGCCAGAAGCGAGTTTAAGAAGACTTACGGAGGCTGGGGCGCCCCGACGCTCGACGGCGATGCGCTGTACGCTCTGGATGGCGAGGAAATCAGCTGTCGCGACAGAAGACACGGGAATGCTGACTGGACACGTTCTCTCGGCGATGTCCTCCAGCGGCTCTATCCTCCTGTGGTCCAGGGGAAGACCGTTTGGGCGAACGTTGACATCATCGATTCGGGTGGCATCGCGGTCCTGTACAAGGACACGGGCAAACCGGCGTGGACCTATGCTCGGGACGGCAGGGGCGAGTGGGGGATGGCGGCGTCGGGAAACCGCGTGTTCCTGGTGCATAGCGGCAAATTGGCGGCGATGCCCGTATTCTGACAGCAACCGCTACTCGCCTGGAGGCCCTGGCCGCCACGCAGGATCTGTCCACTGCGCTGGAACCACCCTGGAGCCTGCAGTTCCGTCGCCCTCAGCCTGGACGGCATCCCCGATCCGCCTGACCATATCGCGGATGACGGCACCAACAGAGTCGATCAGTCGTGATCGGGCAAGCACGAGCATCACGGGAGAACGTACAGGTCATCCTCGCCCCGGACGGCCAGCCGTCGTGGTTTCCGTAGTCCGCCTAGATCGCGAACACGACGCCACTTGCACCGGCGGCCGCAGCCTGGTCGCACCCACAACCGACTGCCCAACAAGCTGTCGCCTGCCCGCGCTGACCGACCTCGGCTACCAGAGCGCCGGGCCCAGTTTCCGCCAACCGGCCTGGAGTTCACCGCGGTGAACTCGCCGGACCAAGGTGTGGTGTTTCAGTGTTGTCATCCGATGGGCTGACTCCGTCCACGGTGTCGTCAATCACCCGAGCTAAGATCACCAAGCGTCGCGAAGGTATTGCCGAGAAAGGTTGAAACTGGGACGGGTCGCTTCACTCAAGGGGAGAAGTGCGGGTTACCAGCGAGAACCTTAGGGGCCACTGGGGGCGATGCTCGCTGTAGCGGCAGCGCAGGCCCATGGCTGACGGAGCGGTGGATGCGTGGGGTCCGCTGGGCGCCGATCTGTTACAGACTCGTCGATCTACTTTGACCATATGATAGTTGGGCCACGCAGGCGGGATCGCTAGAGTGGTTGAGGGCATCGTTGGTGTCATACGGGGAGGATGCGGTGGAGCCACTAGACCCGGGCGGTTCGGTTCAGTCGCCATTCGGCAAGGGCATGGCCAAGGAGGCGGAAACCTTGGCAAAGTTCAAGAGTCGGATTGACAAGGTTTTGTCCGATCTTGAGAAGTCGCCGGCGTCCAAGAAGACGATTGACGAGCAAACGATCACCCGTGCTGCCTACGGTGGCAGCATCGATTCTGCTGGTGATTTGTCCAAGCTTTACGACGACGTTCACGAGAAGCTCAAGAACTGGTCCAAGATCTTCGGTGATCAGCTCGAAGCGATGGGCATTACGGCGCTGATTGCTGAAAAGGGAATTGACGGCGTTGATGCTGAGCAGAGGCGCCGCCTGCAGGAGATCCAGGCCGAGGCGGCGAAGAATTACCGTGATCCCGAGACCGGGCAGCCGGCGGCGGGGAGCGGTGATGGTGGTAATCACACGAAGCAGAAGGCGTACTGAGGGGAGAGACGGATGAGTGAGGGGAAGCCCGGCAAGTTCGATGGCTTGAGTCATTCTCAGCTCTACGCCTTGGTGCAAAGCGCGGAGCCGGAAAAGTTGACCAACGTGAGTTACGCGTTGGTTACTGCGTTTACCGATCTGAACGGTGTCGCGGACGAGATGCTGGCACACGCCGACAACGTCAAGTGGAAGGGGCAGGGAAGCGAAGCTTTCCGTACGTGGGTCGAAGATATGTCCAAGCAGACCCGCAAGTTGGCTGACTATACGTTGCTCGTTGGCGTGAAAATGGCCGATGCCGGTTCCGGGTTGGCCCAGGTCAAGTCAGCTATACCGAAGCCGGACTCCGATGCCGCGAAGCTGGCCCCTCTCTGTTACGCAGATGAGGAGAAAGAGAAGGCTCGGCTGAAGAACGAGCCTAACCGGCAAGAGGCCATCAAGCAGATTGAAAAGCTCGATTCGCACTACACTACGGCGCACACGGATATAGCGGGGCTTACGGAGCAGGAGCCGAATTTCCCAACTCTCCCGAGTGAGTTGCTCCGGAACGGTGGCAGGGAGGGAGGCGAGACTCCCCTTGGAAATTCTTCCGTGGCGACAGCGTCGGGCTACGGAAGTACAGCCCGCCCTGCGCCGCTATCCGCTGCCGACCGCACTGTCTCAGGCCCGAAGGCCGCCCCCGTACACCCTGCTGAAGTGAGCCCCCACACGCCTGTGGCCCCGAACGTCGGCAGCGTCATCCCCGGAGTGAACGTCCCGGATCCGACCAACACGGCCATCGACTCCGTCCAGACGCCGCCGGCGCCGGACACCATCAACAAGCCCAGCACCCTCCCGCCGATGCGCGACGTTCCCAACGTCCCGTCGAGCGGCCCCCCGATGCCCCCGGTTACCGGTCTCCCGGGGCCGCGGCCGCTCATGCCCGCTACTCCGCCTATCAGCCGAACCACACCGGTCCCCGGACCCGGGCAGCTGGGCAAGCTTCCCCCGACCGCACCAAGCACACCGCGGACGTCGAGTGTGCCCCCGCGTATTCCGACGAGCGATGGGATTGTCGGAGGAAAGCGCAACGTCGGGCCGACCAACGCGCCGCGGATTCCGCGTGGCATGGTGGTCGGCGAAGAACCGCACGCCCCGATGGCCCGTGGCCCTGTCGGACCGGGGGGTTACATGCACCATGGCCCCACCCCCACCGGCACCAACCCTCCCGGACGACGACTTGTGACGGAGCCTGGAGGCATGGTTGACCGCCCGAAGGGAACCAACCCGCCTGGGCGGAGTCTGCCGCGCAGCATGGTCGTGGGGGAGGAGCGCGGTGTTCTGCCTCGTGGACCTCTGAGCGCGGGAGTTCACCCGATCGACGGCAGTACGCACGCTCCTGGCGGCACAAACTCGGGTCGACGGCTGACGTCGGAGCCTGGTGGTGTCACGGGAGGGCCGCGGGTCCCGCGTGAGGGGCGCTCCGAGTTCACTCAGGGAGGTTCGGGGCTTGTACGCGGTAACCATGGCCCCGCCGCGGCACCGCACTCCACAGCTCTTCCGCACGGTGGTAATCAGCGTAATGCCGGGAGCAGGCCGGACTACCTCGTAGAGGACGAGGAGACCTGGTCCGGTGGTCGGCGTAACACTGTCCCGCCGGTCATTGAATAACTTACGGAAAAGCTGCCCACGCGAGGAGTAACCACTAGATGCTGCTTTCATCCCTCGGAGTACGGCGTCGGGTCCTTTTGGCTCTGGCCGGTGCTGTACTCGTTTCTGTAGGAGGTATCGCACCTCCCGCGGAGGCACAGGATATTCGCTCGAGACAGTGGTATCTCGAGGCGATGAAAGCGGACGACATGTGGAAAGTGAGCCAGGGGCAAGGGGTTGTCGTCGCCGTCATCGATTCGGGGGTTAACGCTTCACTGCCGGAGTTGCGGGGACAGGTGTTGGAAGGTGCGGACGCGTCCAATAAGTCATTGAATCCTCACCAGGACCCGGATGGTCACGGTACCAACATGGCCACTCTGATTGCCGGTACGGGTGCTGGAGGCGGGGTTAAGGGTCTTGCTCCGAAAGCTAAGATCCTTCCTGTAAGGAATGCGGCGGGTGACTGGGATGATCCTGCTGATGCCATCCTAGGAAGGTCCATTCGGTATGCTGCAGGCCATGGCGCGCGGATCATCAACATCTCATTGGGTGCGATTGGTCTCCCGAAACAATTCCCTCTTACTCGGGCGGCTGTTCAGTATGCGCTCAAAAAGGGAAGTTTGATCTTTGCTGCCTCGGGAAACAGCGGGGATGAGAACAGTCCAGTCGAGCTTCCCGCCGCAATCCCTGGTGTTGTTGCCGTAGGCGCGATTGATAGCAATGGTAAGGCCGCTAAGTGGTCGACCCACGGTGATCAAGTAGCGCTGACAGCAGCCGGGGTTGATGTGATCACGCATTGCACGGAATCCAACGGGCTTTGCAAATCCTGGGGCACCAGCCAAGCTACTGCCATCACCTCAGCCTCTGCCGCCCTCATCTGGTCCAAGCACCCCAAGTGGACCAACAACCAAGTCCTCCGCGTCATGATGCAGACCGCCTCGCCGCCCGCAGGTGACGTGATCCCCAGCTCCTACCTTGGCTACGGCTCCATCCGCCCCCGCAAGGTCCTCCTGGACGGCGAGGGAGACCCCGGCCCAGCCAACGTCAACCCTCTCCTGGCCCGCGAGGGCGCCACGAAGCCAGACCCCTCCGCATCGCCCTCCGCCTCCAAGTCCCCAAGCACCGACCCAAAGTCGACACCGACGGCCACGGACGACAAAAAGGGCGACAAGAAGACCGTCGCGGAGCCCAAGAAGAGCGACGACAACAGCAGTACCCTCTGGATCGCCATTGGCGCAGGTATCGCGGTTCTCCTCGCGGCCGCCATCGCCATCGCGCTCGTCCGTCGCCGCGGCAGTGCATCGGTCGGCCTATGACCAGCTGCCACTGTCGGGCGCCGGACCGGGTACTCCGCCAAGACACCCCCGGGGAGCTGGGGTGCTGCCGAGCACTGAGCTCTCGTTCAACAAATGAAATAACTGTGAACGTTGAGCGAGGTGTTGCGGACGCTTACTACAATGTGTAGGACACCTGTAAGCAGTACGATGAATCCCAAGGGATTCGCGCACAGCGGTGAGTTGAAGAGCGAAACCCCATGTCAACTCACCAACACTTCATGGGGGAAGGTGGAAAATGAGCAAGCAGCGGGTTAGCGATGACGCGTTCCGGATATTCACGAATGAGCTCGACCAGTCCATCCAGGGATTCGCCAGCAACATGAAGCTCATGGCGGACATCCTCGCCACGGTGGACTCGGGCTGGCAGGGGCAGGGCGCCGGCGCCTTCAAGAAGGCTCAGATGGACCTGGAGCAGGACCACGACGCCGTCCGCCGCCTGGTCGACGGCATCCGTGAGGCCGTGGCCCTGACCCACCGTGCCAGTGGCGCGAACGACGACGACATCGCCAGTCAGCTGAAGGGCATCGACGTCAACGGCGCTGCCGCTGGCGGACACATCACCCCGGGCAGCAGCGTGGGCGGCCTCGGTGCCGGCACCGACGCCCCGATCGCTTCGTACTCGAAGGTCGACGGCTTCTAAGCCATGCAATAAGGGGTGCTTGATGGCACCGTGGTACCCCTTCAGCGGCCAACAACAACGCATACAGAACTATCGAGTTGGGGGACAAGTGTCCACACCAGACGGAATGCTCGTCGACTACGAGTCGGTACTGCAGCTCGCCACGCAGCTCCGCACGGCGGCCAGCAACGTCCGCAAGGAGATGCAGGACATCCAAGGGGCCGTGAAGAAGGTCACCGCGGGCTGGGAGGGTGAGGCTCACCAGGCCATGCTCGCGGCTGAGAAGCAGTTCCAGGCCCGGGCCGACCACATTCAGGGTCTCGTGACCAGGGTCGCGACTCTGGTCGAGTCGGGCAAGGACGCGTACCACGCGACGGACGTGAAGGCGTCGAAGCTGTTCAGCGTGAGCTACTGAGCTGAGCGATTTGCCTCCGCGATGGGGTGGGCAGCGGTTACACCGCCGCCCACCCCATCGGCGTTCTGACGGAGTCCCGCACAGGCACTGAACAGCTGAACGGTGACCGGTTCTTGCGCCGTATGCAAAAGCCGCCGGGGAGGCAGAAGCCCCCACCGGCGGCTGACGGGCAGACGCGGGCAGCTGAGCCAGCGAGCCGAGCGGTTACCCGGATGATCCGCTCGTCGGCTCATCAGTCCAGATAAATGAGGGCTTCCGTCCGCGCGCTGTCGTAACGCTCCTGCCCGGAGCCGACGAGGTGCCGCGACAGCCCGGTTTCCTTGTCGTAGCCGTTCTCCTGGGCCCACCCCGCGACCATATGGTTCACCTGCTTCTGGCCGGTGGTGAAGTGATACTCGGTCTGCTGGGCCGCCGCGGCGTTCGCCTGGGCGATCTGGTCCTCTTTCCAGTCGTAGGCGGCCGCGTAGAGAATGCGGTAGGCGGCATCCGTGATGAAGCCGGTGGGTTGGCCTTTGAGGGCGCTGGCAGCAGCCTGCATGCCGCCGGTGATGACGAATTCGGCTGTCTGAATGTGATTCGCTCGCGCGACGGCGCCGTCCTTGTTGTCGCGAACGATGTCGGAGTTGATGCCGTCGTAGAAACCGAAGACGTGCGACGCCCCTTCGATGGCTGCAGCACGTTCGTTCGGATCGCTGAAGTTCGTTTGGGAAAGGGTCCCCGCAGAGTAAAACTTCTCGGCATCAAACATCTCGCCGAATGCCTTACCGTCCTCTGCCACACCACGCATGATGCGGGTGAGGCTCTCTTTGGGAACGGACATATGGGCGTCCTTGCCGCCCGTGCCGTCGTGCCACACGCCGTCCTTGTCCATGTACGGACCAGTGCCGCTCAGGATTTCATGGGTTTCGGGCGTGTAGTCGACAAGCATGCGGCCCAAGTTCGACCGCAGATTGTAGGGTACGTCGGTGCCCTTCCGGCCGTCGTCGAGGATCTTGATGGTGTCGTGCATCACCCGGGACTCGGCCTCGGTGTGGAAGCCAAGGGTGTGATCAGAGCCCGGGACATTCCCGGTGGCGGCAGCTTCCAGCGCCGCGCCAAAGCCCATACGGTTGCCCGGGAGGTCCATGTGGCTGATCCCAATGGAGTTGGGCATGGACGTCGTCGGCCAATGACGATCCTTGAGCAGATATTGCAGGTGATCGTTCTTGCCATCCGCGCCGGGGTCGAGGAACGAGGTCGCGACGTTCGGCTGCTGGCTCATGATGCCGAGCAGGGTGTCGAGCGGGTCGGTCGCTACGTCCTTGTGGGGGGCCAATCCGGCGCCCTGCCACGCGTCCCATCGGCCAGTCCCCAAATCATCGCTCTTCTCGAGAGCGATGATGTCGTTGCCGACGTCGGTCAGGAACTGTTTTCCGTAGTTCTTTCCGTGTGTCATCAGCTCGACGAACGACTGATAGCCGTAGAGCGGGACTGTCCCCCCGTCGAAGTCTTTCGCGCCCGCCTTGCGCAAATCCTCGCGCCACTTCTTGTAGAAGGGGTCGGAGGGCGACTTGGTGGCGGTGGCCAGGGAGGTGGCCACGCCTTCCTGGAGGGCGCGGAAGTCCTTCTTGTCGTCGCCCTTGGCCAGGTCGTTGAGCTTGAGGTTCAGATCGATGGTGCCGTTGGGGCCGATGCCGGCCAGGAATGTCTGGCTGAACGCCTTGTTGTGCTCGTTGTCCCGGAACAGCCGCTGGAACTCGGCCATCTCCTTGTCGCTGAGCTTGTCGCCGGAGTTGAGTCGCGTAGCGAGGTCTTCGGCTTCCTTGGCCTCGACCTTCTCGATGTCGCCTTCCGCTTTGCCGTTGAACCCATTGGCCGCGGGGTCGAGGACGTTGGGGTCCTGCACCGCCGCCTTGAGGGCGAGCTTCACGCCCTGGTCGGCGTCGTCGACCGCCCTGACCGCCGCTTCGATATACCGGGTCCATGACTGCTCGGTGCTGTGCAGGTCCGGGTCATGACGCGCGGCGTTGGCCTCGGATGAGCTGGCCTTCGAGTAGTCGTAGCTTGCGATGCCGGCCTCAGAGACCTTCATACCGGCCTTCACGGCGTCCGCGACCGCCGACTTCACCTTCCCGCGCAAGTCGACGAACTGGGTGTGCGCGTCGCGCAGGATCGAGGCGATGGCACGGGCTTCTTTCGGCGCCGCAGTGAACTGCTCGTCTGTCACCTGCATGTTGGGGCGCGCGACCAGCAGCGACACACCACTCCAAGTCCCGTCGAGCCCGACCGACTTTACCTTGCTGTCGTAAATCTTCCGGACTGCCTCGAACTGTTTGGCGGCCTCATCCCACTTGGTGGCGGCCGTCTCGAGGAGGGACAGGTCGATGGTCATGACCTGGTGGTATGTGAGCACGAGCCCCCCTAGCGGTAGTAGTCCGAGATACGAGACGAGAACGGAGTGTTGTCCGAGTACTGGGCAGACGGAACGGCCGTGGTGAGCTCCGACCCAACTTGGAAGTCATTGCCCAGGAAATACTTGTTGGTCCCGCTCAGTGCGGTTTTCTCCTGCGAGAGCCGTGCCTGAAGTGCCTTGACCGAGGTGTGCCAGCCCTTGAGGGCATCGGTGAGCCCACTCCCGGTGGCCCAGTCCTTGAACTCCTTCTCGGCCTTCTCGGTCGTTTCATCGACGCACTCGCCAGCCTTCTTCGTGTCCGGCTCGACGTCGGTTGTCAAAGCATTGACGGCGCTCTTCTTCTTGGATGCGCTCGACTTCAGGGTGAGCGTTCCAGGGAGGCTCGGACCAGGGGGGTCAGTCTGGTTGAGCTGCATGTGGGTGGACTTCCGCCCCGCCGCAGCATCGGTGCGGAGCTTGGACCACTCGTCCTCAAAGGTCATGATTCCCCCATGGCTACGCATCAAGTGGCGCGTCGCATACGGCGATTAGCCTTCCGAAGTTAGCACGCTGGTGCCTTGTTATTCACCCCTTTCCGGGCACACTGGTCGAACGATCGGTCGGTTTGTGCGTTTCGGCCCTTGAGTGCACGGGTTCTCCTTGCGGAGAATGACGTAACGACTACGCCGCGTGCCGGAAGCTCGAACCAGTGGTGTCCGGAAGGGAAACTTACGGGGTGAGACGCGCGCGCGTCTCTTTGGGTTCCACGGCGGGCGTCATTCACGGGCTATGAAGTGACTGTGGCCCAAGCCGTGGTAGCCCGACACCTTAAGTCATCTCGCCGGCGCCTTGGGTTAGCGCGGTGTTAAGTTGAGGATGCTTCTCGTTCGGCGCTCTCAGGTGAGGGTGCCTGCCGCGATGACGGAGATGAACTCGTGCCAAGCGGGGGCGGTGAATGAGGCGTAGGGAAGGTCGGGGCGCTTGGAGTCCCTGACGGCTATGTGACCTTGGGTGATTGCGAGCTCGACGCAGTCGTCATTGCCTCCGCTGTACGAACTCTTTCGCCAATGATCGCCTTCGGAATCGAGTGCTGAGAGGGTGGCGTTAATGTTCTTCATGCTGCAACTCCCTCGCGATTGTCCGGAAACGTCTGCAAGTCTCTGATGGCATCAGCGCTCGGGACCTCAGGTGGTCGAAAACCTCGATGTATCGGTCCACATCCCCGGGATCCTCAAAGCAGACGGAGTTGGTGAGATTCTCGACCCACACTACTTCGGGAGTGGGCGCAGGGAAATCCATGAGCATGAACGAACCGTAGAGGCCGGCGTGTGCACCCGCTGCGAACGGCAGGAACTGGATAGTGATGCGAGGGTGCTCAGATGCATGCACTAGCCTCTCCAGTTGCTGTCTCGCAACCTCTGTCGAGCGGATGCGACGTCGGATTGCAGCTTCGTCGATGACAGCCCACAGGGTGGGTGCGTTTTCTGTGTCCAGCATCGCCTGGCGCCGCATACGTACATCAACCAGTGCCTGAACCTGGCGGGCTGACAGGTCGGGTCGCATCTCGGTGATGATCTCCCGTGCGTACGCTTCGGTCTGCAGGAGTCCGGGCACGAGCAAGGGTTGGTATGTGCGTAGCGAAGTGGCGCTGGACTCCAGAGTCAAATATCCGCCGTACTGCGTGGTGTTGACCACTGCGGCGTACTTCTTCCACCACGGCCGCTTCTGGGCCTGGTCGGCCCGGACCAGATCAAGGAGGTCCTCGCGGAGGGTTGTGTCGGTGACCTCGTAGCAGTCGAGAAGCGCCTTGACGAGGAGCGGAGTGGTGCCGCGATCACCGGTTTCAATGCGGCTCAATGATCCTTGGCTGACCTCCACCTGGCGGGCGACCTCGGCCAGGGTCAGCTCCGTGTCCTCACGCAACTCTCGGAGCCGGGCAGCAAGTTGGCGGCGGTACACGGACTTCGACACCGTGCTCTTCTTCCAAGCCATGGATCACAGTGTGGTGCGACGTGCAGGGAGGAGCAATCGAACGCGAGGAATATTTCCTACCGACTTGCCGAGTAGCGGATTGCACTGGCATGGTTACGGATCGTGGCAAGTGCGTCACGGCTTGCCGTTCTGCTGCCGCCAACTCCTTGTGCGAGGTGACCACATGGGCGCGCTCTCATCCCCAACCTTGTCTGGATGCCCACCAACGCGAGTCGGCTGGGAGGGCCCGGTGCTGGGCCGTGACCGTGTCGTGGTGCACGCGCGACACAGAGCTGCGTCATGGGTTCGCGAGGGGTGGCGCCTGCCTGAGGCGGCCTTCCAGATCGAATCCGTCGTGGGCGAGCTATGCGCCAACGCTCTGCGTCACGGCGGCGGTCTCGCCTCGTTCGACCTGATCCTCTGTGAGGCGACGGCCTACTGCCCGCCCAGTCTGCGCATCCTGGTAGGCGACTACCTTCCGCATGCGCACCCGCGGATGAGCTGCGATCCCAACGCCGAGCTCGGCGAACATGGGCGAGGGCTGCTCATGGTCACGGCGCTGACGGCCGGCTGGGGGTGGCACCGCATTGGCGCGGATCTGAAGCAGGTGTGGTGCAAAGTCATCCTGCCGCTCGACGCGCTCCCGTGGCTCGTTCGATCTTGAAGGAAACTCCTTCACGGCGGGCATATCGGCCCCTGCGGTGAAGTTGAAGGGATCTGGCATCCGCACCACATGAGCATGTCGGATGACCGGATGGCGCGGTACTCGCGGGAGCAATTGGATGGGTATTTCGTGCCCGAGGATCTTCGCGTGCTCCTGACGGCTCACTGGGAGGGCTGCAACGAGACCGCCGAGCTGTTCGGCATCACCCTGCTGTAACCGGATCAGGTCGACCCGCTGGTGATGACAGTTTCCTCGGCGACCGAGAATGCGACGACCACGGGTGGAGGGCCGTCTTCGTCGCCGCCCAGGAGCTCAGCCGGCACCTGCACGTGGTCGCCGAAGGCTGCAGGGGCTGGATCGGCTACTGGACGTATTCCGACGAGCCTCAGGATCAGCCCACGCCGATCGCCGAGATCGATACCGAGGCCACCGTATGGAGCATGAGCGGACGCACGCTCACCGAGGCGTGCGCCGCCAATCTCGCCTTCTTTAACGACCACCCGGCGGCGGAGCTCGCGCGACTGGCTGACCGCCTTGCCACCAAACTGGGTGTGCCGGTCAGCAGGCGTGACTATGACGCCCTCCACGTACCTGACCTCGCGGTGGATCCGGATGTGCTCTTCGACGAGTTCAACGGCGCAGAGCTCGCGCGGCTGACGGGACGCTGACAACACATTCATGCGCAGACCCGCAGCCACCGGGCGTTGACCCGCATCTGGGCTTGTTGTCCTTGTGCTGCCTGCGAGCGAAGTTCACTCCACTCCTCGTCGAATGACACGCTTCTCTCCCCTGGTGTGCGTGTTTGAGAGCCGAACTCACAAGTCACGCTTAACTTAGGGTGGTTGACCGTACGTGCGGGTAGCCGGGTGGGCGTGTCGCCACGAAAAACCTTGTGCCCCGGGCCAGTTCGGTCCGGGGCAGAGGTCGGTGAGTGCTGGGTGGGCTTGGCCTCGCCGTGAAAGAGCAGGAGGCTTACTTGTCCGGCAGCCACCCCAGCTGCACCAGCGGCGTTCCCCGCTTGCGGGAGGCGAAGAAGCCGCGGCCGTGGGGTATGGGGCGGGGCGGGCGCCGCCGAGGAGGTCGCCTTCTGTGGAGTTGCCGGAGAGCGTGACGCCCTGGGCGCCGAGTCAAGGGCAGCGTGGTAAGCCGCCTGGCCGCTCTGCGCGGCCCCGTCCGACGGCGCTGCCGTCGGCCACTGCCGTCACACCATGCCGAGGCTCTGCCGGGATGCAACTGGCGGGGGCTTGGGCGTCTTATTACGCATCAGGCGAATCAGCGTAGATCATTATTTGGCCCATCGTTCAAGGCGGATTGAACGCTCTGCCAGTTCTCATGCTGGTCTCGCCATGAAGTGCTCTGGTAGAGAGCTGTTTTCGCTTCTGGCAGCGACAGCCCGAGAACTCGGGAAGCTACATAGATCGCCTCGATGGGGGACTTCCCGAGATCGCGCAATTTCCGAAACACCGCCTCCTGTTCGACCAATCCATCCTCGGTAAAACTTGAAGCGAGCGCGTCCAGGAGCGACCGATCCATGTTTATCCTCCTCCCAAGATTTTATCGACATCCAAGGTCATGGAGCTGGGACGCCTGAATATTGATCCGTCCGGCTTGGGGATGTGGCGCTCATAATTGAGCACAACGGTACTGTAGCCTTCAGCGCGCGCTTGTGTTGCCAGGGCATATTTTATCTGCCTGAGCGCATCAGGACCGACCGGCGCTCGGCTGAGACCCTCTGTTCCCTTCGGGAATACCATGAAACCTTCCAGATTCAGAGTGTCGCCGGCTGCGCGCACCGTCGCCATGGTCTCAACCGTCTGCCCGGACAATTCGAATGAGTCGTCCCAGATGTCACCGTCGACGAATCGAGGGCTTGATTTGCAACCCTCCAGACCGAGTGGATCAGCCCAGATGTGAGGGTTGGCAACGTAGAGATGGGGGTTGTCGGCCGGGGCGAGGCCGAGTGGGTCGGGGGTGAGGTAGTGGGCCGTCTCCGGGTCGTAGTAGCGGAAGCAGTTGTAGTTGAGGCCGGTTTCCGGGTCGGCGTATTGGCCGGGGAAGCGGAGTGGGCAGTCCACCGCGCCCGGTTGGGTTGCGAGGGGGGTGCCCCAGAGGGTGGTGCGGTGTTGCCAGGCGAGGGTGCCGTCGGGGGTGACCAGCTCGGTCGGCGTGCCGACCAGGTCCGTGATGATCGCGTGGAAGCGGGCGTCGTACTCGGACTGCGGGGTGGTGTCGGCCAGAGCGGGGAGCGGGTGGGCGGTCTCGGGGACAGCCTCAAGGGTCTGGTGTGTGGATTGGCATATCGGGCGGTGGGTGCCCGGAGCGTAGTCCCATGTCGTGGCCGTGCCATCCGGGGTGGTTTGCTCAGCCAGGCGGGTGCCGTCCCAGGTGAAGGTGAGGGAGGTGCCGTCTGGGCTGGTTTTGGATATGCGGCGGCCGAGTGGGTCGTAGGTGTAGTGCCAGTGTTCGCCGTCGGGGGTGGTGGCGTCGGTGAGGTGGTCTTCGGCGTTCCAGGTGTAGGTCCAGGTGCGGGTCTGGCCGTTGAGGAGTTTGCGGATGCGGCGGATCAGGCGGCCTGCCGCGTCGTGTTCGTAGGTGGTGCGGCCCGCGTGGCGGATGAGGGTGCCCTGGTAGCCGCGGTCTCCGGTTGTGGGGTGGGCCGGTGCGGTGGCGTGGGTCTGGTTGCCTGTCGTGTCGTAGGCGTACTTCTCGCTCCAGCCATGGGCCTGGACGCCCGCTGTACGGCCCATGGGATCCAAGGTGAAATTCCGCGTCCCGGAGGTGAGTTCGCGGATTTCGGTGAGGTAGCCGTCGGGGCGGTAGGTGTAGGTGCGGTGCTGGAGAAGGTGGTTCTGCGGTGAGGTGGTGATGCTTTGGGCTTCCAGGCGTCCCGCATCGTTCCAGGCCTGGGTGAGCGTTACCTCTCCGGTCGTACGCTTCGTTTCGCGGCCTGCGGCGTCGTGCGTGAAGGTGAGGGTGTTGTCGGCCGTGGTGAGCGTGGCCGGGCGGCCGGTCGCGTCGTAGGTCCAGGTGGAGGCGAGGCCCGATGGCGTGGTGCGGTGGGTGCGGTTGCCTGCCGCGTCGTAGCCGTATGCGGTCGTCCGGCCGTTGACCGTCTCTGCGAGGACGCGGCCCGCTGGGTCGCGTTCCAGGGTCAAATCGGTGTTCGTGTTCGCCGTGCGCAGGAGGGCGCCGCCCGTGTCGTACGCGTACGTCGTCACCTCGCCCGTGGTCTGGTCATGCCGGGCGACGGGGCGGCCTGTCGTGTCGAGGGTGTAGTGCAGTGTTTCGCCCAGTGCGTTGGTCTGGGCGGTGAGGCGGCCTGCGGCGTCGCGTTCGTAGGTGCGGGTGGCGCCGTTGAAGTCGGTTTCGGCGATCAGGCGGCCTGCCGCGTCGTACTCGTAGCGCCACTTTCTGCCCTGGGGGTTGGTGACCTCGGTCAGGCGCAGTTCGGTGTCGTGGGTGAAGGCGTAGTGGGCGCCGTCGGGGTCGGTGCGGGTGGCGGGAAGGTCGAAGTGGGTGTGGGTGTAGGTGGTGGTGTGTCCGGCCGGGTCGGTGTGGCGGGCGAGGTTGCCTTCGGTGTCCCACTGCCACACCTTCCGGGCGCCGTCCGGCCCCTCGCGCCAGGCGGGTTTGCCCTCGATGGTCCAGCCGTGGCGGGTGGTGTGGCCCAGCGGGTCGGTGACGGCTGTGACGCGGCCGTGCGGGCCGCGGCGGATACGGGTCGTGTGGCCCAGCGGGTCGGTGATGGCGACGGGCAGACCTGCCGCATTGGTGTCGACCTCGGTGGTATGGCCCAGAGGGTCCGTGACCGACGCAAGGTGGCCCGATGTGCCGTAGGTGTAGTGGGTGGTGGCGCCGGTGGGGTCGGTGGTGGAGGTGCGTGACCCGTGCTGGTCGTAGGTGTGGCGCCAGACTGCGCCGTTGGGCTCGCGGATCTCCAACGGGAGACCCCAGCCGTCGTAGACGGCCTCCGTCACCGTGCCGTCGGGCCCGACGACGGCCGTGAGCCGACCGTCGTCGTCGTAGTGGTGGTGCGTGGTGTGGCCCAGGGGGTCGGTGACGGCGAGGGGATGGCGGTTGGTCTCGTCCCATTCCGTGCGGGTCGTGTTCCCCAGCGGATCGGTCTCGGCGACGACCTTGTACGCCTCGTTGCACACGTACGTGGTGGTGTTGCCTTGGGAGTCCGTATAGCGGGTGGTACGGGCCTGCGTGTCGTAGTGGAGACGGCCGGAGAGGATCCCGTCCGGGCCGATCCCGCGCAGCACCCGGCCACGGTGGTCGTAGACGTAGCCGTACGAGGTGCCGTTGCGGTCCGTCCAGGACGTGACGCGGTGCTGGTCGTCGTACTGGTACCGCAGGGGCAGGCCAGTGGAGTTGACGACCTCGGCCAGATCTCCGGCTTCGCTGTAACCGTAGGAGATCAGGGTCGTGCTGTGCTCATACCCCTCGCCGTGCAGCAGGCGCAGGGAAGTGATCCGCAGCAGGGCCGGATCGGTGTCCACGGCGATGCGGTAGCCACCGCAGTGGACGATCTCTTTCGGTGCACCGTGCTCGTCGTAGGCGATGTCGATGCGGTCGCCTTCCCCTTCGCCGGTCCGGTCGGTGATCGCCGTCAGAACCAGCTCCCGGCCACCTGCTGGCAAGGGCGCGAAGTGCAGGGTGCGGTGGTGTTCCGGGACGGTGACGGTGAAGGCGCTGTCGGGCTTGCCGTCCCAGTGCAATGGCCAACGCGGCCCGGAGGTGGGGAGCGTCGGGACGTCGGGCTCGGGTACGGGGTAGGTGAGGAGCATGCCGTCGTCGGTGACGTAGACGACCCCGGCGTCGTCGATCTCCAGACGCTGATCGAGCGTCCCGGCCCAGGTGCGGCCGAACCAGCCACCACACGGATGCCCGGAGACATAGTGGCGCTCCAGGACCAGGGGCAGGGCACCGGGCAGGCTCACGTCGGTGGCGGACATGACCATCTCGCCGGTCGCCACATCGATCGGCTCACCGGTCGTGCAGCGCTTCGAGCCCGGGGTGCAGTTCCGCTTGGGATCAGTGTCGGTCCGCCTGCGGGCGCTGCCGTCCCGGCGCAGCCCGCGCTCGCGGTTCAGCAGGCGCTGGGCGGCATTCTTGGCCACGGAACCGCCGCGGCGCACCGCGCCCGAGCCGCCGGTGGCCAGGGCCAGGAGGAGTTCGGGGGTGAGCTGCCCGGCCGCGCGGGCGGGGTTGCGCTGCCACTCGTCCCAGTTGGTGACCGCCTTGGCGAACTCCTTCGGATGATCGACCGCGTAGGCCACACCGTCCTGGATGCCGGCCAGATGGAGGCCGATACCGTCCGGCCCGTCTTTGACAAGGTCGTCGAAACCCTCGTACCACCCGTACAGGGTGTCGCCCGCGCCGCCGGCGAAGTCCCCGAACCCTTTCTTGAACTTGTCCCAGCCTTTCGGTGCCGGCGGCTTGTCCGGGGCCTCTTTTGCCGCCTTGGCGAGCTTCTTCTTCGCCGCGTCGACGACCGGCCGCAGCTCCCCCTCGAGCTTGTCCAGACGCCGGTAACACCCCTCCAGCGCGGTGATCCCCGGATCGTCCTTCGGTGGGCGCTCCGGCAGGGTGTCGTCCTTACGGTCCACGGCGGCGTTGTACGCCGTGACGTCCTTCCAGTACGCCTTGGACGCCGCCCGCGCCGCATCCGCGTCCTCGATGATCGGCTTGACCCGCTTCTGCACCGAACGCAGCTTGTCCGCATACGAATCCAGAGCATTCGCAGCCGCATGGAAGTACGTCTGCGCGGACTCCAACTCCAGCGGAAGCTTCTCCGTCGCCTTCTGAAAACCCTCCGAACCGGCCCCGGTCCAGTCCATCAACGACAGGACATCCAACTGCCCCTGACCGTCCTTGAACGCCCCCGCATAAGCCCGAAGCCTGACCACCAGATCATCGACATCCGACGGATCGCCATAGATGACATCCGCCGGCTCCGCGCCCGGCGGAATGCGCTCAGCCGAACCACCCTCCATCGCATCACGCTGAGTCACGCGACCGCCCCCTCAAGCCGTAGTCGTCGAGCCAGGGCTCCTGGTAGATCTCAGGTGGCGGGTCGTACGTCGGCTTGGAGCCGTACTGCCACGCCTTCAGCCCGTGTTCCCCGAACGGCAGCTTGGCGATGTTGCCTGCGGTCGGCGCGAAGTTCCCGATGCGGCGCGCGTCGACGACCGACTCCTCCAAAGGCATCAAAGTGTCACGCACCGAAGGAATCTCGAGCTTGTAGACGTCACCCGGCTTCGGACCACCCGAAGACGTTCCCCCATCATGGCCCGTCACTCCGCAATCCCTGTGCCCGCGGCCCTGAGCGCTTCTGCAGCCAGCGGGGAGGGGCCTTCATCCGACGGATCGACCAACGCCCCTACGCCCTCAGGCAGCGGCCCCGCCCGATCCTCGACGGTCGTGGGCGCCCATTCACGTGCCCCCGCGAACAGCGGAAGCCGTTCCATCGATGTGAACGCCAGTGCCACAGGCCAGACTTCTACTGTCTGTGTGACTGGGCGGCCGGGCTCCTTCGGGCGCTGCAGGTGCAGCTGCGGCTCGGGCAGCGTCGCCCGCCTCTCCCGCTCTGACACCTGCGTGGCGGCCGCTGGGAGTACCTGGTCGGCCAGTTTCCTGCCACTGCGTCGGGGTGTACCCGAGTCGTTCATTCCCCCGAACACAAGGGCTATCTTGACACGGGCGAGCGATGCCCTCAGTGGTCGCCATGCCTCTGCGCAGCCACCCCCGACGTACTTGTGAATCTGCTGGATTGAGAGTGCTGCCCTCGCTACCCGCCTATGGTGAGATACCTGGTCGCGCAATTCCTGCCCGACTTTGAACTGACAGGCTCTGTTTGGAGTCGAGCGCCCTGACTGGAGCATTTCGGGCGTCGGGCTTACGCGACGCGATGGTGGTGGCGGCTCAACGAACGGCTGGTTTGTCCCAGTGGATGGTTACAGGGCCGTCTGGCAGTTGGTCTGCGCCGGGACACTTGAACCAGTCCTGGGTTAGGTCGCGTACGGCCTGGGCGGTGAACTCGGTCAGCGCCTGCAGCCCTCTGCTTGACTTATTCAGCTTCCGCCCGTCATCAATTTGGTTGCCCACCATGGTGGCGTTTGCGCCTATTAGTAGCCACTCTGTGGCGGTTCTAGGGGTATTGGTGCATGAGACGTATAGATTGATAGCCCCTCCGGTGGTCAAGGATCCATAAGCCTTGCCTAGGGAAACAGGAATCCCTTTGGGGCGATAACTGCGTTTGTGGCCGAGGGCATCCTGATAGGATACGTAAATGCGACTATCATCTACTTTCGCCTCGCAAGTTCCCAGCAATGACCAGCCGCCAAATGTTTTGGCGTCTTCCGTGTACTTCGATCCCTTGGCGAGCAAGAGGGGTGCCGCTTTTTCGCCGGAAATGCGATTATGGCAGATCCGCTGGGGGATCTTGATGGTGTGGGTATCGGACCGTGAATTGTTCGCCGCCCACCATGTGCCGGCGCCGAGTACCAGGAACAGTGTGGCGGCGATCCCTTTGCTGCGAGTCGAGAGTAGTGGCTTCAGTATCATGTGCGAGAGGCACCTACTTCCTTATGAAGCCTCGACAGCGTTGGCGCTATATGCTGCATTGTAGACCTGCTGAGCGGCGTTCTTAACGCTTTGATTCTTGGCGTCTATGCCCGCCTGGGTTGCTGCATCATAAAATGCTTGTTTTGCTCTTTCGGCCCTCTTTACGCGTTCGGTTGTTAGGTATGCGTCTTTATTTTCCTGAATCTTTTTCGCTGCGTCGTCCGGATCCGCTGCTCTATGATCCAGGACGGCCTCTCGCGCGTCCTCGATCACCCACCCGGCGACATCGCCAGCCACAGGGATATTGTCGATGGCGCCAATTCCCAGATCCACGAATCGACCGATCCATCCGTCTCCGGCTGTCAGTGAATCATTGTATTCTTGAGCCTTCTGTGCACTGTCGTCGGCAGCTGCTATTGCATCAGCCCGACCCTGGGCCGCGTTTCCTTCGACCATTGCGCCTGGGGTCACGGCTATCTCGGCTAGATTCCCGATATCCTCGTTGTCTCCGCGATGAGTTATTGCTTGACGGAGCGTTTCGGCGGTCACTAATTCCTGAGCTTGTGTGACGGCTGCGTATGCGTCAGGGTCTGCTGTGGTCGTCTTCAGGAACAGATCCAAAGTGTGTTTGTCCTCCGGCTTTGAGAGATCCGGTTCGGCGCCGGTGTCTCTGATGTAGCCACTTTCGTCTCCACCTGCGTAAACTCGCTGGATATCGTACATATACTCTGCGGACATATTACCGAGGCTGCCTGCGATGGGGGCGAGTTCGCCGTCCCCCTTGAAGAGCTCGGGGTTCGCAGCCACTCTCTTCACCACCGAGTCGAAGATGTCGGCCTGCTCCTGTGTGTGGTTCTTCGCGGGTGCGTCGCTGTCGTACGGGCGCCCGGACGTGGCGGACTCGAGAGCGTGTCCGAGTGCTTCCTTGCCGAAGTTCTCAGTGTCGGAGACCTTGGTGCCCACGGCGCCGTATGCCCACTCACGTGCGCCCTTGCCGTCCTTGTCCCCGAGAAAGTAGTCGAGGTTGCTGATCTTCTTGAGTCCGTCGTGCTCGCCCTCACCCGTGGAGCCGTGGAAGAACTCCGTCGACGCTCCGGGACTGTGCGAGAGACCTTCCAAGAGGCCAGCCATGGGGTCCCAGCCGGGACCGCCGTCCTTGTCGAGGTTGAGGCCGAACCCATCCGCCCCGAGCCTCGAATATGAGTTGTGCGGTTGCGGCCAGGCCCCCGGGTGCTTGCGCTCGAATGTGACCATGTCCTCTGCGATGGGAGTGAGGAACGACTTATCGTAGCTACCGTGGCGTAAAATTGCTCCGAGGACTTGATAGCCTCGAATTTCGACTCTGGCGCTGTTCCTTTGGAATGTGAGAGGCGCGCGCCCCACCCGCTTGAGGTCTGTCTGCCATGCCTTACCGAGGTAGTCCCTGTCCTCTCGGAAGGCCGTATTGGGGTCGTCCTTCCCGGTGGGGGGCCGAGTGGCCGTTGCGAGGCTCTCGCCCATGCTTGTCTGAATGCTTTGAGCGAGCTTGAGCTGCGTTTTGTCGCCCTCGTTCTGAGCGTCGAACGCGATCTCAGCCTGAAAGCGCAGGGCATCCTTCGGGCCCAGGGCCTTGTAGAAATCGACAGCGAACTCGCGGTCCTTGGAGTTTTGCGCGAAAAGCCGCTTGAGTTCGGCGAGTTCCGTGATGCTGAGCTCACCACCGTCCCGGTACTTCGCGAGGCTCTTCCTGGCAAGCTGAACTGCTCGCGCGGACTGGGCGTCATCCAGGGAGTCGTATTTTGCGTGGCCGAAGTCATGGCTGTCGTTACCGTGAATCTTCTTCAGGGCGCTTGAAGCGGAATTGTCGATGTCATCGGCCTGGGCGATGAGATTGTTGATCCGGTGCTTCAGGCGGTCTTTGTAGTCGAGTTGCGCCGTCGTGTGCTCGTCATTTGTGTCGCGTCGATGCAGATATACGCACTGCACCGTGCCGTCCGGTAGGCCGGTAACCTGAATCTGCTTGTTCTTGGCGTCGACGTCCACGGCCTCCTTGAGTGCCGACTGGAGCGCCGCGAGTTCCTTGTGGGCGTCGCGGAGCATGGCCCAGATGGCTTTGGCCTCGGCATGGGCGTCGCTGAACTCTTTGCCGGTCTTGCGCACGAAGGGCCTGGTGACATCGGCGTTGACGCCGGCCCAGCGGGCGGCTTCGGATTGTTTCACCATGCCGTCCCTGGCGTCCGTGGCCAGGGTCTCGAGTTGGTCCACCATCTCCTTCCAGTCGTCGGCTGCCGAGCCGAGGCTGGTGAGGGAGATGTGATACAGGTCGTCGAAAGTCAGGTGTGCCATATGCGGTCCCCGTCCCGTCCCCTACTTGTAGTACTTGGAGATCTCGGAGACCGGCATGGCGGTCCCGTCCAGGCGTGCCATGTCGGCGGCGATCTTCGCGTCCGTATGGGCCTGTGACTTCTTCGAGTAGTCGAGGTGGTTGGAGATATGGGCGCAGGCCTGTAGCAGCGTCTTGAGCTGGTCGTTCCAGGTCATGGCCATGGTGGTGAGAGCGCCGCCCAAGGTGAAGTGGTGGTTGGTCAGCGTGCTGGCGGCCTTGATGGTCGAGCCGTCGTCCTTTGCTCCACGGGTCATGTCTCCCGCCTTCTTGAGGCGGTCGTGGAGTAAGAAGGCCTCGTGGCCGACCCGTCCCAGATCGTCTTGGTGCACGATCAGGTCGCCGGAACCGCCGCCACCCCCGGATGACCCCTTCCCGGCTTCGTTGAGACGCATGCGCGTCGTCGCCTCGGCCCGGAGCCCGTTCCACTCTTCTTCGAACGACACGCTTCTCTCCCCTGGTGTGCGTGTTCGAGAGTCAAAGTCATAAGTCACGCTTAGCTTAGGGGAGTTGACCGTACGTATGGGTAGCTGACGGGGTGTGTCGCCGTGCGAAAAGACCTCTGCCCCGGGCCGGGCGGCCCGGGGCAGAGGTCTGTCGGTGATCGACGGTGCGGGCCTACTGGTCCGGCAGCCATCCCAGCTGCACCAGCGGCGTCCCCCGCTTGCGGGAGACGAAGAAGCCGCGGCCCGGGGGCATGGGGCGGGGGCGGACGCCGCCGAGGAGGTCGCCTTCGGTGGGGTCGCCGGAGAGCATGACGCCCTGGGCGCCGAGTTCCTTGATGCGCTGCATGAAGGACTCGAACATCGAGCGGGAGGCGCCGGCGGAGTTGCGGGCGATGATGAAGCGCATGCCGACGTCGCGTGCGAAGGGCAGGTTGTCGGTGAGGACGGCCATGGGGTTGCCGCTGCTGGTGGAGACGAGTTCGTAGTCGTCGATGATGATGAAGAACTGCGGTCCGCTCCACCAGCTGCGGTCGCGCAGCTGCTGGGGGGTGATGTCCGGCTTGGGGGCGCGGCGTTCCATGAGGCCGTTGAGGGCCGAGGTGTGGACCTGGAGGGCCGAGGCGATCGGGGCGTACTCCAGGAGGTGGGAGTCGGGGATGACGTCGAGCAGGGAGCGGCGGTAGTCGCCGACCACGATCTTCGCCTCGTCCGGGCCGTACCGCTCGGTGATCTGCTTGGCGATGAGCCGCAGCAGGGCCGTTTTGCCGGATTCGCTCTCGCCGAAGATGAGGAAGAAGGGGTCGGATTCGAAGTCGACGAAGACCGGTTCGAGGTTGGTCTCGTCGATGCCGATCGCGATGCCCTGCTGGGGGTATTCGAAGCCCTTGGGCAGGTCCTCGGCGCGTAGGCGGCGGGGGAGGAGGCGTACGCGGGGGGCGTGCGGGCCGTTCCAGTTGGTGGTCACCGCGCGGACCAGCTCGCCGGAGGCGTCTGTGATGTCCTCGGGGTCGCTGCCCGAGTCGATACGCGGCTGGGCGCCCATGAAGTGCAGCTTCTCGGGGAGCTGGCCGCGGCCGGGGACGCCGACAGGGACGTTCGCGGCGACCTTGCGGTCGAATTCGGAGTCCATCGTGTCGCCGAGGCGCATCTCGAGGCGGTTGAGGAGCTGGTCCTTCAAGGCGGCGCGGACTTCCATGTTGCGGGAAGCGGTCACCACGATGTGGATGCCGTAGCCGAGGCCGCGGCCCGCGATATCGGCCACGACCCCTTCCAGCATGTCGTACTCCTGCCGGAAGTTGGCCCAGCCGTCGATGATGAGGAAGACGTCGCCCCAGCCCTGTTCCGCGTGCTCGCCGCGGGCCCGCTGGCGACGGTAGGTGCCGATCGAGTCGATGTTCTTGGCGCGGAAGTACTCCTCGCGCCGGGCCAGGATGCCGGCCACCTCGGCGATGGTGCGCCGTACCCGCTCCGGGTCCAGCCGGGAGGCGATGCCGCCCACATGCGGCAGGTCGGCCACGGAGCTCATGCCGCCGCCACCGAAGTCCAGGCCGTAGAACTGCACCTCGGCCGGGGTGTGGGTGAGCGCGAAGGCCGAGATCAGGGTGCGCATCAGCGTGGACTTGCCGGACTGCGGGCCGCCGACGACCAGCATGTGGCCCGCGGCGCCGGAGAAGTCGCGGTAGAGCACGTCGCGTCGCTGCTCGAAGGGCTTGTCGATGAGGCCGAGCGGGACGACGAGGTTGCCCAGGCGCGGGTATTCGGGCGCGGTCAGGCCGCGGCCCTCGACCGGGGACAGCGCCGGGAGCAGCTGGTCCAGCGAGGGGGCCTCGTCCAGCGGCGGGAGCCAGACCTGGTGGGCGGGGGCGCCCTGGCCCTCCAGGCGGCGGACGATGACGTCGAGGACCGTGTCGGCCAGCGCGTCGTCCTCTTGGCGGGACGGGGTGGTGAGGGCCGCCGGGTCCGGGGTGGTGTAGGTGACCGGGACCGGGGTGGCCGTGAAGATGACCGGCCGGCGCTCGATGGGCAGCGAGGTTCCGTCGAAGTCGGCGGGCGCCACCCCGGTGCGGTACACGCCCGAGACGTACGCGGCCTTGAAGCGCGTCATCTCGTCCGTGCCGAACTTCAGATAGCCGGAGCCGGGGACGGACGGCAGGTGGTACGCGTCGGGCACGCCCAGCGCCGTACGGGACTCGGCGGCGGAGAAGGTCCGCAGACCGATGCGGTACGAGAGGTAGGTCTCCAGGCCGCGCAGTCGGCCCTCTTCCAGCCGCTGTGAGGCCAGCAGCAGATGTACGCCCAGGGAGCGGCCGATACGGCCGATCTGGATGAACATGTCGATGAAGTCGGGCTTGGCCGTCAGCAGCTCGCTGAACTCGTCGATCACCAGGACGAGTGAGGCCACGGGCTCCAGCGGGGCGCCGGCCGCCCGCGCCTTCTCGTAGTCGTGGATGTTGGCGTAGTTGCCGGCCGAGCGCAGCAGCTCCTGGCGTCGCTGCAGCTCACCGGTGATCGAGTCGCGCATACGGTCGACGAGTGTCAGGTCGTCGGCGAGGTTGGTGATGACCGCCGCCACATGCGGCAGCTGCGACATGCCCGCGAAGGTCGCACCACCCTTGAAGTCCGCGAGAACGAAGTTCAGCGTCTCGGACGAGTGGGTGACCGCGAGTCCCAGCACCAGGGTGCGCAGCAGCTCGGACTTGCCGGAGCCGGTGGCGCCGACGCACAGGCCGTGCGGGCCCATACCGTCCTGCGCCGCCTCCTTGAGGTCCAGCATGACCGGCGAGCCGTCCTCGCCGACGCCGATCGGCACCCGCAGCCGCTCGGCCATCGACCGCGGCCGCCAGGTCCGGGAGACATCCACCGAGCCCGCGTCGCCGAGCCCCAGCAGATCGGTGAAGTCGAGGTTGGCCAGCAGCGGTTCGTCGTCGTCGCCCCCGCCCATGCGCAGCGGCGCCAGCTGCCGGGCGAGCGCGTCCGCGGCCTCGAGGGACAGCGAGTCCGGGGCCCCGTCGTACGCCGCGACCTGCGACAGCAGCTCCAGCTTGCCCGGCCGTACGATCACCGAGAGCCCGCCGCGCAGCTCGTCGAGGTCGCCCGCCACCACCTCGATGACGGTGACGCCCTGCAGGCCCTCCTGCGCCGCGAACGCCGACTCCGGCGGCACCATTCCGCCGTCCAGCACGACCACCACATGCGGCTGGTCGAGCAGCGGCTGGGCGTCCTTGCTGAACCGGGACCGTCCCTCCAGACGCCCCTTGAGCAGCTCTTCGAGCTCCGCGAGGGAGTCGCTGAACAGCCGTCGCGAGCCCGCCCCGTCGATCGCGCCCGGCACCTGCAGATGGGGCAGCCACTTCGTCCAGTCCCAGTAGGCCGCCGAGCTGCGCGGTGCGACCACCGCGATGACGAGGTCCTCGGGCGAGTGGAAGGTGGCCAGCTCACCGACGAGCGCCCGCGCCGTGCCCCGTACCGAGTCCGGCTCGCCGGACACCGTCACGTGGTAGAAGGCGCGCAGCGACACCGCCATCGGCATGTATTCCAGCGACCCCTGGGTTGCCAGGAACTTCTGCATGGCGCCCGCCGTCAGCGGCTCCAGGTCGTCGACCGCGGCCGTGTCGGGGGCGACCAGCGGGGTGGACAGCTGCTGCGAGCCGAGCCCGATCCGGATCTGTGCGAAGTCGTTGTCGCTCGCCCGGCGTTCCCACACCCGGCTGCCCTCGGCCACCACCGACCACAGCTGGTCGGGGGAGGGGTGCAGATAGAACTGGGCGTCGCGCTGTGACCGCGCGGTGCGCCGTACCGTACGGCGCGTCTGCGCGAGGTATTTGAGGTAGTCGCGGCGCATGTCCGCCAGCTGCCCCTGCGAGCCCTGCCGGTGCCTGATGAACATCGCCACGGTCATGCCGAGTGTGGAGAACATCATCATCACGCCCATGATCTTCATCATCGGCGCGGCGCCGGGCATGAAGAAGTAGACCATCGACGAAGCCATGCCCAGTGTGGGCAGCAGCTGCATCAGGACGCCCTCTTGCTGGCCGCGCGGCAGCTCAGGGGGCGATTCGAGGCGGAGTTCCTCGCTCGGCACCTCGGGCGGGAGAGCCCGCGGTTGGCGCTTGACGACGACCTGGCTCACCGGATCTCTCAACCCCTCAACGCAGATGAACAGTTCCTCTCCGGCACCCCCGTGGCGACGGACTCCCTCTGCGAGACGGCGATCCTACCGACGTATGAGCTGCCAGGCCCCGGTAGGGTGGCCGCCGCACGGGTGGTACCGGTGCCGCATCGCAGCGAACAGGGGGCCTTTAAGGTGAGTACGTCCGCCACGACCGGCTTCTGCAGGGTGACCGTGGTCGCACCTGACAGTCGGATCGATGTGGCTCTTCCGGAGGACATCGCCGTCGCCGACGTCTACCCCGAGATCCTCCGCCTGACCGGCCAGACCCAGCCCGTGGGCGCCCCCACCGGCTACCACCTGGTGCGCCGCGACGGCACGGTCCTGGACGGCTCGCTGTCGCTGGGCGCCCAGCAGGTGCTCGACGGCGAACTGCTGTCGCTGCGCCCCTTCGCGGAGTCGCTGCCGCCCGCCGTGTACGACGACGTCTCGGACGCGATCGCCTCCGCCGTCACCCGTGACCGCACACTGTGGAGCGATCGGTTCCTGCGTGCCTTCGGGCTTTTCGGCGGCTCCCTATTGCTGGTCCTCATGGGATTCGTGCTTTGGTTCGCCGATCCCCTCAAACACGATATGCACGGCCTGCCGGGCATCATCGCCGCCGCCGTCGCGGTGCTGCTCACGGCCCTTGCGGGGGTACGGGCGCGGGTCTATGAGGACCGCGCCTCCGCGATCGCGCTCGGTCTGGCCGCCCTGCCGCACGCCATGATCGCGGGCTCGGGGCTGCTCGCCCTGGACAAAGGCGAAGGCATCGGCCGGCTGCAGTTCCTGCTCGGATGCGTTGCCGTGCTTGTCGTCTCGGTCGCCCTGGTGGTCGCCATGCCGACCGGTGACGCGCCGTTCGTCGCCGCGGTCTTCGCCTCGATCGTGGGCACCCTCGCCACCTTCTGCGCGATCCTCACCGAGGTCAGCCCCACCGAGACCGCCGCGGTGTGCGCCGCCGTCGCGATCGGCGCCATCGCGTTCCTGCCGGGCCTGTCGGCGCGCGTCGCCCGGCTGCCCATCGGATACGCCGCGCCGCGCTCGGCAGCCGAGGACGACGACCTCGACCCGGTGTCCGGGCCCGCCCCCGAGCCCGTGGACGCCGAACGGATCGCCGCCCAGGCCCGCCGCGGGCACGAGATGCTGCTCGGCCTGGTCGGCGGCTGCTCCGCCGTCGTCGTCGGCGCCTCGGCCGTGCTCGGCTTCTCCGACAACGTCTGGGGCCAGGTGCTGGCCCTCGTCTCCGGTCTCGCGATGCTGCTGCGCGCGCGCCTCTTCCGCTACACCGCGCAGGTCGCCTCCGTCCTCGCCGCGGGCCTGGTCGGCCTGGGGCTGCTCGTGCTCGGGCTGTCCCTGAACCCGCCGGCCGACGCCATGTTCAAGCTGCTGGTGCGGCATGACAGCGGGCCGCTGGACGTCCGTACGATCTGGCTTGCCGCCTCCGTCGTAGCGGGGGCCGCGCTGATCACCGGTATCGCGCTGATCATTCCCAAGAAGGGGCTCTCCCCGTTCTGGGGCCGCTTCTCCGATCTGGCCGAGAGCGCCCTGCTGCTGTCCCTGGTGCCCCTCGCCCTGGCCGTGCTGGACGTCTACTCCTCCGCGCGCAGCCTGACCAGCGGGTAAAGCAGGGGCGGGGCTGTAGGCGAGTCCGGCGGGTAAACGGATGGCCGTCGACTGGTACGCTGTGTGACGGCCGTTTGTGTACGCGCCCCCGGAGCTCTCGTATGAGCACTCTGGAGACAGCGCCCAGCGGACCCCGCCTCCCGAGTCACGGAAGCTCCCCTGAGACCAAGACCAGGGGCACTCGGTGGCTGAACAGAAGAACCCTGAAGGAGTACCGCGTGTCGCTCGACGCCGCTACGAAGAAGCAGATCATGGCCGACTTCGCCACCAAGGAGGGCGACACCGGTTCCCCCGAGGTCCAGGTCGCGCTGCTCTCGCGCCGCATCTCCGACCTGACCGAGCACCTCAAGACCCACAAGCACGACCACCACTCCCGCCGTGGTCTGCTGCTCCTGGTCGGCCAGCGCCGCCGTCTGCTGCAGTACCTGGCGAAGAAGGACATCACGCGCTTCCGTGCGCTGGTCGAGCGCCTGGGCATCCGCCGCGGTGCGGCGGGCGCCAAGTAAGACGCCGTGGTAGGGAGCGGTTCCCGGAACAGGGGGCCGCTCCCTTTGCCGTACGTGCCGCAGATCTGCTGCCGTACGAGGCGTAGCACCCGCGCGGGGCGCCGCGCCCCGGGACCTGCCGACGCCCGCGCACCGTCCTGTCGATATCCACAGCCGTCGTGAGGACGGGCGAAGCTTTGTAGTCTGGTCCCAACAACGTCATAACGAACGAGGAGGAGCGCCTCATTCCCCGCGGCACCGGCGCCACAGGAGCCGGTCCTCGGTAGTGGCTCCCGGAACTGGCAATTCCGGTGGCTTCGATCGAAGACCGGCCCGGCCGCCGGACCAAGGCCAGGGGCGCTGCTCCACCACCGTTCCTCCGTCACACGGACGAGGGACGCAGAAGAGGAGATTTTCCTGGTGGAGAACGAGACCCACTACGCCGAGGCCGTCATCGACAATGGCGCCTTCGGCACCCGCACCATCCGTTTCGAGACGGGCCGCCTGGCCCGTCAGGCCGCCGGCTCCGCCGTGGCCTACCTGGACGACGACACCATGGTGCTGTCGGCCACCACCGCATCCAAGAACCCCAAGGACCAGCTGGACTTCTTCCCGCTCACGGTCGACGTCGAGGAGCGGATGTACGCCGCCGGGCGCATCCCCGGCTCGTTCTTCCGTCGCGAGGGCCGCCCGTCCGAGGACGCGATCCTCACCTGCCGCCTGATCGACCGCCCGCTGCGCCCGTCCTTCAAGAAGGGCCTGCGCAACGAGATCCAGATCGTCGAGACGATCATGGCGCTCAACCCCGACCACCTCTACGACGTGGTCGCGATCAACGCCGCCTCCTGCTCCACGCAGCTGGCCGGCCTGCCCTTCTCCGGGCCGATCGGCGGCACCCGGGTCGCCCTGATCAGGGGCCAGTGGGTGGCCTTCCCGACCCACTCCGAGCTCGAGGACGCCGTCTTCGACATGGTCGTGGCCGGCCGCGTCCTGGAGGACGGCGACGTCGCGATCATGATGGTCGAGGCCGAGGCCACCGATAAGACCATCCAGCTGGTCAAGGACGGCGCCGAGGCGCCGACCGAGGAGGTCGTGGCAGCGGGCCTCGAGGCCGCGAAGCCCTTCATCAAGGTGCTCTGCAAGGCCCAGTCGGACCTCGCCGCCAAGGCCGCCAAGCCCACCGGCGAGTTCCCGATCTTCCTCGACTACCAGGACGACGTCCTGGAGGCGCTCACCGCCGCCGTCCGCGACGAGCTCGCCCAGGCGCTGACCATCGCGGGCAAGCAGGAGCGCGAGACCGAGCTGGACCGCGTCAAGGGCCTGGCCGCCGAGAAGCTGCTGCCGCAGTTCGAGGGGCGCGAGAAGGAGATCTCCGCCGCGTACCGGTCGCTGACCAAGACCCTGGTCCGCGAGCGCGTGATCAAGGAGAAGAAGCGCATCGACGGCCGCGGTGTCACGGACATCCGTACGCTGGCCGCCGAGGTCGAGGCGATCCCGCGGGTCCACGGCTCGGCGCTGTTCGAGCGCGGCGAGACCCAGATCCTGGGCGTCACCACGCTGAACATGCTCCGCATGGAGCAGCAGCTGGACACGCTGGCGCCCGAGACCCGCAAGCGCTACATGCACAACTACAACTTCCCGCCGTACTCCACCGGCGAGACCGGCCGCGTCGGCTCCCCGAAGCGCCGCGAGATCGGCCACGGCGCGCTGGCCGAGCGGGCGCTGCTCCCGGTGCTGCCGTCCCGCGAGGACTTCCCGTACGCCATCCGCCAGGTCTCCGAGGCGCTCAGCTCCAACGGCTCGACCTCCATGGGGTCGGTCTGCGCCTCGACCATGTCGCTGCTGAACGCCGGTGTGCCGCTGAGGGCCCCGGTCGCCGGTATCGCCATGGGCCTGATCTCCCAGGAGATCGACGGCGAGACCCACTACGTCACCCTCACCGACATCCTCGGTGCGGAGGACGCCTTCGGCGACATGGACTTCAAGGTCGCCGGCACCAAGACGTTCGTGACCGCCCTCCAGCTGGACACCAAGCTGGACGGCATCCCGGCGTCCGTGCTGGCCGCGGCCCTCAAGCAGGCCCGCGACGCCCGGCTGCACATCCTCGACGTGATGAACGAGGCCATCGACGTCCCGGACGAGATGTCGCCGAACGCGCCGCGGATCATCACCGTCAAGATCCCGGTGGACAAGATCGGTGAGGTCATCGGCCCCAAGGGCAAGATGATCAACCAGATCCAGGAGGACACCGGCGCCGACATCACCATCGAGGACGACGGCACCATCTACATCGGTGCCGCCGACGGCCCGGCCGCCGAGGCCGCCCGCGCCACCATCAACGGCATCGCCAACCCGACGATGCCCGAGGTCGGCGAGCGCTACCTGGGCACGGTCGTGAAGACCACCACCTTCGGTGCCTTCGTCTCCCTGCTCCCGGGCAAGGACGGCCTGCTGCACATCTCGCAGATCCGCAAGCTCGCCGGCGGCAAGCGCGTGGAGAACGTCGAGGACGTGCTGAAGGTCGGCGCCAAGGTCCAGGTCGAGATCGCCGAGATCGACCAGCGCGGCAAGCTCTCGCTGATCCCCGTCATCGAGGACGAAGAGGGCTCGGACGCGTCGAAGGACGAAGCGAAGGACGCCGCCGACAGCGGCTCCGCCGCGGACGCCAAGTGACGTCCCGCGCCCACGCGGCGACGGCCCGCCCCTCCTCGGAGGGGCGGGCCGTCGCCCGTACCCAAACGCTTCTCAAGGGTGAGAACGGCATCGGGACGGTCCGCAGGACCACCCTGCCCGGGGGTCTGCGCATCGTCACCGAGACCCTGCCGTCCGTGCGCTCGGCCACCTTCGGGATCTGGGCGCACGTCGGCTCCCGGGACGAGACCCCCGTGCTGAACGGCGCCACCCACTACCTGGAGCATCTGCTCTTCAAGGGCACCCAGCGGCGCAGCGCGCTCGACATCTCCTCCGCCATCGACGCGGTCGGCGGCGAGATGAACGCCTTCACGGCGAAGGAGTACACCTGCTATTACGCGCGGGTGCTCGACACCGATCTGCCGCTGGCCATCGACGTCGTCTGCGACATGCTGACCGGCTCGCTGATCGACGCCGCGGACGTGGAGGCCGAGCGCGGCGTCGTCCTCGAAGAGATCGCGATGACCGAGGACGACCCGGGCGACTGTGTGCACGACCTGTTCGCGCACACCATGCTCGGTGACACCCCCCTGGGCCGCCCCGTCCTCGGCACCGTCGACACGGTCAACGGCCTCGGCCGCGACCAGATCGCCCGCTTCTACAAGAAGCACTACGACCCCACCCATCTGGTGGTCGCCGCCGCGGGCAATGTGGACCACGCCGCGGTCGTCCGGCAGGTGCGCAAGGCGTTCGACAAGGCGGGCGCCCTGTCCCGTACGGACGCGGTCCCCGTCGCCCCGCGCGACGGCACCCGCACCATCCGGGCGGCCGGGCGCGTCGAGGTGCAGGGCCGCAAGACCGAGCAGGCGCATGTCGTCCTCGGTATGCCGGGCATCGCGCGCACCGACGACCGGCGCTGGGCGCTCGGCGTGCTCAACACGGCGCTCGGCGGCGGTATGAGCTCCCGGCTGTTCCAGGAGGTGCGGGAGAAGCGCGGGCTCGCCTACAGCGTCTACTCGTACACCTCGGGCTTCGCCGACTGCGGCCTGTTCGGCGTCTACGCGGGCTGCCGCCCGAGCCAGGCGGCGGACGTCCTCAAGATCTGCCGTGACGAGCTCGACCATGTCGCGCAGCACGGGCTGACCGACGAGGAGCTGCGGCGTGCGGTGGGCCAGCTGCGGGGCTCCACGGTGCTGGGCCTGGAGGACACTGGCGCGCTGATGAACCGCATCGGCAAGAGCGAGCTGTGCTGGGGCGACCAGATGTCGGTGGACGACATGCTCGCGCGGATGGCGGCCGTCACTCCGGACGAGGTGCGCGAGGTGGCCCACGATGTACTGGGACAGCGTCCTTCGCTGTCCGTCATCGGCCCGCTGAAGGACAAGCAGGCGTCGCGCCTGCACGAGGCCGTCGCCTAGCGCCTGGCAGGACCGCGCAAGACCGCCGCACACCGGCGGACGACACAAGGGATTCGAACGATGAGCAAGCTCCGCGTGGCCGTTCTCGGTGCCAAGGGCCGGATCGGTTCCGAGGCCGTACGGGCCGTCGAAGCCGCCGAGGACATGGAGCTGGTCGCCGCGCTCGGCCGGGGCGACAAGCTGGAGACGATGGCCGAGGCGGGCGCCGAGGTCGCGGTCGAGCTGACCGACCCCGACTCGGTGATGGGCAACCTCGAATTCTGCGTCCGCCACGGTATCCACGGCGTGGTGGGCACCACCGGCTGGACGGACGAGCGCCTGGCGCAGCTGCGGGGATGGCTCGAGGCCGCGCCGGGCACCGGTGTGCTCATCGCGCCGAACTTCTCCATCGGCGCCGTGCTGACCATGCAGTTCGCCCGACAGGCGGCCCGCTTCTTCGAGTCGGTCGAGGTCATCGAGCTGCACCACCCGAACAAGGTGGACGCCCCCTCGGGCACCGCGGCCCGCACCGCGCAGCTGATCGCGGCCGCCCGGGAGCAGGCGGGGTGCGCGCCCCAGCCCGACGCCACGAGCACGGCGCTGGAGGGGGCGCGTGGCGCCGAGGTGGACGGGGTGCGGGTGCACTCGGTGCGGTTGCGCGGGCTCCTCGCCCACCAGGAGGTCCTGCTGGGCGGGGAGGGCGAGACCCTCACCATCCGGCACGACTCGACCCACCACAGCAGCTTCATGCCCGGCGTGCTGCTGGGTGTGCGGCGCGTGGTGTCGGCTCCCGGCCTGACCCTCGGCCTGGAACACTTCCTCGATCTGGACTGAGGCACAGCGGTGCGCGCAAAGATCACGTATTTCGTCCTCGCGGCCGTCCTGGTCGTGTACTTCGTCCTGGTCGGCAGCCGGGGCGTGCTGCTCATCGAGCAGGGCACGCCGCTGACCGTGGCCTTCGGCGTGGCCGTGCTGGTGCTGCCGTTCATCGGCGCGTGGTTCCTGTGGAAGACGACCGTATTCGCGCGCAGCGCGAACCGGCTCGCCCGCGAGCTGGAGGCCGAGGGCGGCCTCCCGGTCGACGAGTTGGTGCGGACGCCCGGCGGGCGGATCGACCGGGACTCCGCGGACGCGGTCTTCGCCAAGCGGCGGGCCGAGACGGAGGAGTCGCCGGACGACTGGCGCTCCTGGTTCCGGCTGGCCGTCGCTTACTACGACGCGCGTGACACGGTGCGCGCCCGCAGGGCGATGCAGCGCGCCATCGCCCTGCACGACGGCCGGCCGGTACGGGCTCAGAGCTGACCTCGGGCCCAGTGCTGACCTCGGGCCCAGCGCTGACCCCGGGCCAAAAGGCTGATCCCGGGCTCAGGGAGCCCGGGATCGAGCCGGGATCGTCAGACGGCTCGGGCTCGGGGCCTCAGCGGTACCGGGCCGCCCGGTCCTCGATCGCGTCGGCCGCCATGACGAAGGCCTCGGGGCGGCCGAGGAAGTCGGCGCCGTGGTCGGTGAAGGCCACCCGCGGGGCCCCGCCCTCCGCCAGCTCGATGAGCACCGCCTGTCCCTGGACACTGCGCGGCAGCCCCAGCCACCGCACCGGCTGCTGGGCGGTGTGTATCGCCGCGACCTGAGACCAGCGCACCGTGGTGGCGGAGAACAGGCCCGTCAGCCGCAGCCCCTTCTCGTCGATCCACACCCCCGCACGCACCAGCCGGACGGCGCACAGGATCACCAGCGCGGCGCCCCCGACGCAGATGCCGGCGGCGGGCACCGATCCCGCGAGGGCGATGATCATCGCGGAGAAGAGCACATACGAGGCGAGCAGCAACAGAAGCGCGCCTCCGCCGATCCTCCAGGGACCCGGCCGGTAAGGGCGGCGCCGGCGGCTCGGGTCCTCGTACGGCAACGAGGCGTCTCCGGCCGCCGGTCCGTCTTCGTCAAGGGCGCGGTCCGCTGTCAGGAAGGGCAGGGGCACGGAAGGTCCTCACTCACACACACGTCCGGATGGGCCTGTGCTGGCTGAGGCTATCCCAGGGGCTCAGCGCCCGTCCGACGCCTCCGACTGCTGCACCTGGTGAGTGGTCCGCGGCCCGCTCTCGAGCGCGGGCAACCCGAACATCAGCGAGCCCACGAACCCGGCGATGATCGTCAGAGTGATGAGCGTGCGGCCCGCTATCTGCGACCGGGTGGCCCGAGGCCGGGGCGGCGGGGTGACATTACTGCGGAACTGGTCGGCTTCGGCGACGAAGGCGAAGGGGACGGGCTCGGGCCGGCGGGACATACGGGGGCTCTCCTTGGAACCTCGAACGTGGGTACTTCAGTAGGTAGGACGCGTGAACGAGTGACGAGGTGCCCTTTTTCAACGACTTCCTTCGGCATTTTCAGCGTTACGACCGGTCGGAGGCGATGTCGGTGCCGCCCCGTAAGCTGGGCGCGCCCTGAGCGATGAACCATGGAAGGACCCGCAGGTGACCGATATCCCCGCCGAGAGTGAGAAGGCCAGCTTCCGCAGCGATGTGACCGTCGAGCTGGTCAAGCACAGCGCGGCCGACTCCGATGTGCTGTGGGCCGCCCGGGTGTCCACCGCCGGCGAGCAGTCCCTGGAGGAGCTCACCAAGGACCCCGAGCGCTCCAAGGGGCTGATCAACTTCCTGATGCGGGACCGGCACGGCAGCCCCTTCGAGCACAACTCGATGACCTTCTTCATCAACGCCCCGATCTTCGTCTTCCGCGAGTTCATGCGGCACCGCGTGGGCTGGTCGTACAACGAGGAGTCCGGCCGCTACCGCGAGCTCCAGCCGGTCTTCTACGTCCCCGGAGAGTCCCGCAAGCTGATCCAGCAGGGCCGCCCGGGCAAGTACGAGTTCGTGGAGGGCACAGCGGCGCAGTACGAGCTGACCGGCCGCGTGATGGAGGACGCCTACCGCCATGCGTACGAGGCGTACCAGGAGATGCTGGCCGCCGGCGTCGCCCGGGAGGTGGCCCGCTCCGTCCTGCCCGTCGGCCTGTTCTCCTCCATGTACGCGACGTGCAACGCGCGGTCGCTGATGCACTTCCTCGGTCTGCGCACCCAGCACGAGCAGGCCGCCGTGCCGTCCTTCCCGCAGCGGGAGATCGAGATGGTCGGCGAGAAGATGGAGGCGATCTGGGCCGAGCTGATGCCGCTCACCTACGCCGCCTTCAACGCCAACGGGCGCGTCGCCCCGTAGCGCTGCCCGCACCGCGGCGCATGGCGGTCCTCGGACACTCCCCGGACACTCCCCGGACGGGCCATGCGCGAGAGGTGTCCGTATTGCGGCGTTTCGTGAAGTTCATCTAGGCTGAACAAACGGATCCGGCACTGTCTGAACCCCCGAGCAGGCAGTGCCGGGTCCCATGGCCGCCGTCCCGGTCGCCGCCCCGAGGGAGCACCGTGAGGCGTGCTACGAGTAGCGTGGGACCCATGGCACCGACATCCACATCGCAGACCCCTTTCGGGCGCATGCTGACCGCCATGGTCACGCCATTCACCGCTGATGGCGCGCTCGACCTCGACGGCGCTCAGCGACTCGCCGCCCATCTGGTCGACGCCGGCAATGACGGTCTGGTGGTCAACGGCACCACCGGCGAGTCCCCGACCACCAGCGATGCGGAGAAAGCCCAGCTTGTACGGGCCGTGGTAGAGGCGGTCGGTGACCGTGCCCATGTCGTGGCCGGAGCGAGCACCAATGACACCCGGCACAGCCTCGAGCTCGCCCGGGCCGCCGAGCAGGCCGGTGCCCATGGTCTGCTGGCCGTCACGCCGTATTACAGCAAGCCCCCTCAGGAAGGCCTCTTCCGGCACTTCACCGCCATCGCCGACGCCACCGAGCTGCCGGTCATGCTCTATGACATCCCCGGCCGCAGCGGCGTACCGATCAGCACCGAGACCATCGTCCGGCTCGCCGAGCACCCGCGCATCGTCGCGAACAAGGACGCCAAGGGCGACCTCGGCCGCGCCAGCTGGGCCATCGCCCGCTCGCGCCTGGCCTGGTACTCCGGCGACGACATGCTGAACCTGCCGCTGCTGTCCGTCGGTGCCGTCGGATTTGTCTCGGTGGTCGGCCACCTCGTCACGCCCGAGCTCCGCGCGTTGCTCGAAGCCCATCTCTCGGGCGATGTCGCGAAGGCAACCGAGATCCACCAGAAGCTCCTCCCGGTCTTCACCGGGATGTTCCGCACCCAGGGCGTCATCACGACGAAGGCCGCGCTCGCCCTTCAGGGCCTGCCGGCCGGGCCGCTGCGCCTGCCGCTCGTCGAGCTCAGCGCCGAGGAAACGGGGCAGCTCAAGCGCGATCTGGCCGCTGGCGGGGTACAGCTGTAACTAGTGGCGATTTTCGCAACTTCGTACTTCACAACTTCATACAGACACATCAAGCAAGTGCACGAATGTCACGCGCGCCATGTGCCCCAGGGGGGCACGTGGCGCGCGTGGTGAGGAGAGTCTTTTGAGCCATCCGCATCCTGAACTTGGTCCTCCGCCGAAGCTCCCCGAGGGGGGACTCCGCGTCATCCCGCTCGGCGGGCTCGGCGAGATCGGCCGCAACATGACGGTCTTCGAATACGGCGGCCGGCTGCTGATCGTCGACTGCGGAGTGCTCTTCCCCGAGGAGGAGCAGCCCGGAGTCGACCTGATCCTGCCGGACTTCACGTGCATCCGGGACCGGCTCGACGACATTGACGGCATCGTGCTCACGCACGGCCACGAGGACCACATCGGCGGCGTCCCGTTCCTGCTCCGCGAGAAGTCGGACATCCCGCTGATCGGCTCCAAGCTGACCCTCGCCCTGATCGAGGCGAAGCTTCAGGAGCACCGCATCCGCCCGTACACGCTCGAGGTGGAGGAGGGCCAGCGCGAGCGGATCGGCCCCTTCGACTGCGAGTTCGTGGCGGTGAACCACTCCATCCCGGACGCCCTCGCCGTCGCCATCCGCACCCCGGCCGGCATGGCCGTGCACACCGGCGACTTCAAGATGGACCAGCTGCCGCTCGACGGCCGCCTCACGGACCTGCCCGCGTTCGCGAAGCTCGGCGAGGAAGGCATCGACCTTCTGCTCTCCGACTCCACGAATGCCGAAGTCCCCGGCTTCGTCCCACCCGAGCGCGATATCTCCGGCGTGCTGCGCCAGGTCTTCGCCGACGCACAGCGGCGGATCATCGTGGCGAGCTTCGCCAGCCATGTCCACCGCATCCAGCAGATCCTCGACGCGGCCCATGAGTACGGGCGCCGGGTCGCCTTCGTCGGCCGCTCGATGGTCCGCAACATGGGCATCGCGCGCGACCTCGGCTATCTGCGGGTACCGGCCGGGCTCGTCGTCGATGTGAAGACGCTCGACGATCTGCCGGACGACGAGATCGTCCTCGTCTGCACCGGCTCCCAGGGCGAGCCGATGGCCGCGCTGTCCAGGATGGCCAACCGCGATCACCAGATCCGCATCGTCCAGGGCGACACGGTGATCCTGGCGTCCTCGCTCATCCCGGGCAACGAGAACGCGGTCTACCGCGTGATCAACGGGTTGAGCCGCTGGGGTGCGAACGTGGTCCACAAGGGCAATGCCAAGGTCCATGTCTCCGGGCACGCCTCGGCCGGGGAACTGCTGTACTTCTACAACATCTGCAAGCCCCGGAACCTGATGCCGGTGCACGGCGAATGGCGCCACTTGCGCGCCAACGCCGAACTGGGCGCCCTGACCGGCGTACCCAAGAACCGCTGCGTCATCGCCGAGGACGGGGTAGTGGTCGACATGGTCGACGGCGTCGCGAAGATCGTCGGCAAGGTGCAAGCGGGGTATGTGTACGTCGACGGTCTCTCGGTCGGAGACGTCACGGAGTCCTCGCTCAAGGACCGCCGCATCCTTGGTGAGGAGGGCATCATCTCGGTCTTCGTGGTCGTCGACAGCACGACCGGCAAGATCGTGGGCGGCCCGCATATCCAGGCGAGGGGTTCCGGCATCGAGGACGCCGCCTTCTCCGCGGTCATCCCGAAGATCGAGGAATCCCTGGCCAAGTCCGCCTCCGACGGAGTCGCCGAGCCGCATCAGATCCAGCAACTCGTGCGCCGCTCGGTGGGCAAGTGGGTGTCCGACAGCTACCGTCGGCGCCCGATGATCCTCCCCGTCGTGGTCGAGGTCTGACGCAGCCTCAGCACCCGCAAGGCGCCGACTCACGAGCGGGGCTCCCCGATTTGCATCCGGGAGCCCCGCTCCAGTACGTTTACGGCTCCGCCAGAAGGGAACCCCGAGCACTCAACGTGCGAGGGAGGACCCGGAAGGCGGGTGGGAATCCGGCTCAGAGAATTCTGATAAAGTCGGAGACAGCCGAAAGGCAAAGGCCACTCCAACGGCCACCAGAAATGAAATTCGGACCGGGAACGGACCGGAAAACGGATCTGGTAAGGTTGGAAACACCGAAGGGAAGCGCCCGG
>NZ_MUNE01000700.1 GCF_002154605.1 Streptomyces milbemycinicus
GGGTGAGGGAGGCCGGCAGCCCGGGGTCCAGCCAGGTCATCTGGAGGCGGGTGCCGAGCGGAAAGCCGAGCGCCGGGATCACGGGGTTGGACTGCAGCCAGCCGCCGCTGGGGGTGGCCGCGACCATGTTCCCCCAGCGGTCGACGACATCGAGGTGGCAGGTGTCGCCGCGGGTGGTGCCGTCGGGGCCGACGGTGGGCTCCCCTGCGCCGGGCGCGGTGGCGGGTCCGGGGGCGTGCGACGCCGCGCGCGCGACCGCGGCCAGGGCCTGCTTGCTCAGGCGCGGCTCGCGGCCGCCGGGCCGCCCCGGCCGCAGCTCGTGGCTCGCGCGCTCGCCGATGAGCGCCCGGCGCTCGTCGTTGTACGGGGCGGACAGCAGATCGTCGAGCGGGACGTCGGCGGCGTCTCCGTACCAGGCCTCGCGGTCGGCCATGGCCAGTTTGCCGCCCTCGATGAGGGTGTGCAGATAGTCGGGGGTTCCGTAGTCGTCGGCGGTCAGGCCGGGCGGCAGCAGGGCCAGTTGCTGCAGGAACACCGGGCCCTGGCTCCAGGGTCCGGCCTTGCACACCGTCCAGCCGTTCCAGTCGTAGGTGGCGGGGGGCTCGTAGCCGGCCGAGAAGGCGGCGAGGTCGTCGCGGGTGAGGGTGCCGGCGTGGCGCTCCCCGGACGAGTCCATGGTGGGCCGGGCCGCGGCCTCGGCCAGCGCCTCGGCGATGAAGCCCTCGCGCCAGATCCTGCGGGCCGCGTCGATCCGGGTCTCGCGGCCGGGGCCTGCCGCCTCGGCCTCGGCGAGCAGCCGCCGCCAGGTCGCGGCGAGGGCGGGGTTCTTCAGCAGCCGCCCGGGAGCGGGGGCCTTGCCACCGGGCAGATACAGCTCGGCCGAGGTGGTCCACTCGGTCTCGAAGAGCTCCCGTACGGTCTCGACGGTCTCACCGACGCGCTCGACGGCGGGATGGCCGCCTTCGGCGTAGCCGATCGCATACTTCAGGACCTCGGCGAGCTGCTTGGTGCCGTGGTCGCGCAGCAGCAGCATCCAGGCGTCGAACGCGCCGGGCACGGCCGCGGCGAGCGGGCCGGTGCCCGGGACCAGGTCGAGGCCGAGCGAGGTGTAGTGGTCGATGGTGGCCCCGGCGGGGGCGGGGCCCTGTCCGCACAGGACGGTGGGGGCGGAGCCCGCCGGGGCGAGGATGATCGGCACCTCGCCGGCCGGTCCGTTCAGATGCGGTTCGACGACGTGCAGCACGAACCCGGCGGCCACGGCCGCGTCGAAGGCGTTGCCGCCGTCCTCCAGGACGGCCATGGCGGACTGGGACGCCAACCAGTGGGTGGAGGACACCATGCCGTGGGTGCCCTGGAGGGTGGGGCGGGTGGTGAACATGACGGGGCTCTCCTGGTCTCGGTACGGCTTGATCGTTCCACGCGGGTGCGGGTGCGGGCGAGGGGGTTCGTGACGGCGGGCTCTTGGCAGCGGGTTCCGATACAGCCCGGCGGCGCCCCGGCGCCCTTGATGTTGCCGATGTAGAGGGTGAGCCTGTAGTAGCCGAGCGGGCGAGTGGAACAGTTGCAGCCCCGGCTCGGTGAAGCGCCCTGCCGGCCTCGACCGGATCCATCTGGTCGCCGACCTGGATGTCGCCGGAGAGCAGATTCGCCATCCGGACATTGCCGTCGGCGATGGTCCGGTAGTCGCCCACGCCCCGCTCCGCGCAGCGGAACGGGCCACCGCAGGTGGGGTGGGGTGGCTTGCGAACCGGTCACCGTTGCTGCGGAGCGAGAACCAAGCACGCTCCCCCAAGCTCTCGGCTTCGCTCGAGCAGGGGAGACCCCATTTGCTGTCCGAGCGCACCTACACCTGCACCGCATGCGGAACTGTCTCCCCACGAGACAAGAACTCCGGTGCGACACGAAGTCGCTCCATTCAAGTGGGGGCAGCCCACAGAGAGGAGAGATACGGGTTGTCTCCCTGACAAGTGTCCAACAGTCAGTCCCCAAGCTCGCATGCGTCGCTGGTAACGGCGGGGTGTGAAGCCGAGCCGGAAAGCCCAAGGGTCTCTGAGCCGTCCGGAGACCACAGGCGAGGGGAAGATTGGACAGGGCGAACATGCGTGAACCTCCGGCCATGCCTCGTTAATGTCACGGTCATAAGACGGAACGCAAGAATGACCGACAGGTCCTTGACGCAGAAGAGCGTCAGGTGGTCTCTCCAGACGGAGTGGGAGGGACGCGGACACCATCGGACCCGGGGTAGAGGGGGCGCCCTCCCCAATCGCATCTTGATGGAGCGGAACGTGGAAACCCCGCTGCGATCTGTCCTTGGACAGTAGGCGACCGTAAGGAAAGCCGATGTTGCAACGGGAACAGGATGGTCCAAGAAGCGAATGCCGACAGATCGAAAGATCAGGGGAAAGCGTGGAAGCCCGCTCTGGGGTGCTGCGTATAACCCGTCGGATACGGACCGATGTCCGGCCCGAGAGGGAGCTGACGTGGACCGGGTGGAACTTTGAAGTGAAGGTGGGGAGGGACCCGAACCGATGGACAAGTTGGACGCCACAACGGCCACGCCGGCCGCTGTGATGAACGGACCTGAAGACGGCCCTGCTCTGGACTGGCACGGCATCGACTGGGCCCGTGAGGAACAGAACGTACGGCGACTCCGCCAACGGATCTTCAAGGCGTCGCAGGAAGGGGACCTGGCCAAGGTTCGCAACCTGCAAAAGCTCATGCTGCGATCGAGGAGCAACACGCTGGTCAGCGTGCGGCGAGTCACCCAGCAGAGCACCGGCCGCAAGACCGCCGGGATCGACGGGGAAGTAATCCTGACTCCGGGAGGACGAGCGCAGCTCGCCCAGGAGATCCAGGAGAAGCCGACCCGGCGACCTGACCCGGTCAAGCGGGTGTACATCCCCAAGAGCAACGGGAAGCAGCGGCCACTCGGAATCCCGGTGATTAAAGACCGCGTCCACCAGGCGCGCGCCAAGAACGCACTGGAACCCGAGTGGGAGGCACGATTCGAACCCAGATCCTTTGGCTTTCGCCCGGGAAGAGGCTGTCACGACGCGATCGAAAGCATCTTCGCCGTGACACGCCATAAATCCTCGGGGCGGATGTGGATCGTGGACGCGGACCTCTCGGCAGCCTTCGACCGCATCCACCACGACCGGCTCATGCAGTCCATCGGTTCGTTCCCAGCCGGGGAAATGATCCGGGGATGGCTGAAAGCCGGAGTGATGGAAAAGGGAAGGTGGGCGCCGACAGAGGAAGGCACACCACAAGGGGGCGTAATTAGCCCTCTGCTGTTGAACATCGCTCTGCATGGGATGGAAGAAGCCGCAGGGGTGAGATACCAGCGCAAAGGGCAGGACCGAGAGCCCAGCGCAAAGCCTGGCACCCCAATCCTGATTCGGTACGCCGACGACTTCGTGGTGCTCACGTACTCGAAGGAGGAAGCGGAGCAGACCAAGCAAATTCTGGCCGCGTGGCTGGAGCCCCGAGGGCTCCAGTTCAACGAGGACAAGACCCGTACCGTCCAACTGGACAAGGGATTTGACTTCCTGGGGTTCAACGTCAGGAGGACCAGTAAACGCAAGGTCATCATCAAGCCGAGCAAGGGTGCGGTTCGGAGGATCCGGGAAAGGCTGCGGACTGAGGTGAAGGCACTGCACGGAGCCAACGCCGCAGCGGTACGGCAGAAGCTCACGCCGATTGTGCGTGGGTGGGCGACGTACTACCGAGGGGTGGTGTCCAAGAGGATCTTCAGTCAACTGGACACCTACGTCTGGCAGCTCACCTACAAGTGGGCCAAGAGACAGCACCCCTACAAGCCGAGGCACTGGGTGACCGCCCGGTACTACGGCAGATTCAACAAGTCGCGGGCGGACGTGTGGGTGTTCGGCGACCGGGATACCGGCGTCTACCTCCCCAAGTTCGTCTGGACCCCGATCGTCCGGCATGTCGTGGTTAGAGGCGGCGCATCCGTGGATGACCCGTCCCTCCAGAACTACTGGGCGAACCGGCGCCGCAAGCAAGCGCCGCCCGTCATGGACAAGACCAGCCTGAACCTGGCATTCCGCCAGCAAGGGCTGTGTCCGCTCTGCGACGGGGCCCTGATCACCGGGGCCGAATACGAGCCAGATAATCCACGAGCATGGATTGAGTGGTTCGAGGCTGTGGCGAGGCGGTTGCATAAGCACCACTTCGTCTACCGGCGGGATGGCGGAGGGAACGACATGAAGAACCTCCGACTTGTACACGCCGACTGTCACCGGCAACATCACGAAGCCGACGACAGGCGGACCGGACGAAAATCCAGACGCCCACAGGGTTCTGCTTGAGCCGGATGCGCTGAAAGGTGCACGTCCGGTTCTGAGGGGGCCGGGGCCCGGTGACGGGCTCCGGCTACCCGACCCCGCGTGATGCTCAACCGGGCTGGTCTCAACCCGGCTGGTGCCGAGGGCATAAGACCTGACGGGACGCTGTCCCGCCAGGCTGCCTGAGCCAGGATTCTCTCTCCTTCAGGAGGGAGAGGATTCAAAGTGCGCGGTGCATGATGTGCAGCCCCACGTATCCCTTCGTCGGGTGGTGGAAACCTTCCGGGAGCGTGCCCAGCACCTCGAAGCCGAGCGACCGGTAGAGCCGCACCGCGTGCACATTGGTCTCCACGACCGCGTTGAACTGCATCCGGCGGAAGCCCGCCGCCCGGGCCCAGTCCAGTGAGTACGCACACAGCGCCCGGCCCACGCCCTGTCCGGAGTAGGCCGGGTCGACCATGTAGCTGGCGCTCGCGATGTGCGCGCCGTTGCCCATGTGGTTGTTGTTCATCTTCGCCGTGCCGAGGACAGTGCCCGCCTCGTCCACGGCGACGACCGTACGGTTCGGCGGCTCAAGGAGCCACCACTCGCGGCTCTGTTCCTCGCCGAGGTCGAGCGGATAGGTGAAGGTCTCCCCCGCGGCGACGATCTCGTGGAAGAAGGGCCAGATGGCGGGCCAGTCCCGCGGTGCGGCTTCCCTGATCAGCATCCGGACATGATGCCGAGGGGTTACGCGGCTCCGCCAGCGTTTTCTGCCCGCGCCCTCCGGGCGGCGGCCGGGGTCAGGCCCGCGCCGCCAGCTCGCCGAGGAGTTTCCAGGTGCGGCGCTCGTCCTCGGGGGAGCCGATCGCGGTCTGGGTGTAGATGAGTTCGGTGGCGCCGGCCTCGAAGTACGCGGCCACTTGGGTCGCCAGCAGCTCCTCGTCGCCGATCGCCACGAGGTCGACGGGGTTGTCGATGCCCTCGCGGTCCAGCGCGGCGCGGTAGGCGGGGAGGTTTTTGTAGGGGGCCATGTTCTCTTCGGCGCGGGCGCGGGCGCCTTCCACGTCGGCGGTCACGACACCGGAGACGATCACGGCCACGCGGGGCGCCGGACGGCCGGCGGCCTCGGCGTGGCCCGTGAGGGTGGGAACGGTGTACTCGGCCAGGGTGCGCGGTCCGGACAGGATCGGCAGCGCGCCGTCGGCGAGTTCACCGGCGGCCCGCAGGGTCTGCTCCCCCGCCGCCGCGACCAGCACCGGCACCCGTGGCCGGGCGCCCGGCACACTGGCCGACAGCGAGGTCTTGGCCACCAGCGTCTCGCCGTTGAAGTCCACTGTGCCGGTCTCCAGCAAGGAGCGCAGCGCCTCCAGGTGTTCACGCAGATGGCGGACCCTGGAGTGCGGCGCGAGCCCGTAGGTCTGCTCGACGAACGACTTGGTCGAGAGCCCGACGCCCAGCGTGAAGCGCCCGTGGGAGGCCGCTTGCGCGGTCTGGGCCTGCATGGACAGCGCGATGGGGTGGCGCGGATAGATGGGTACGACCGCGGTGCCGATGTCGATGCCGGGGACCTCGCGGGCGGCCAGGGCGGCCACCGTGATGGCGTCGTGGTCGAACCGCTGGGTGAACCAGGCCGCGGACAGCCCGGCGTCGGCCAGCTCCTTCACCTGGCCGATCAGGGTGTCGACGGAGTTGGCCTCGCGTGAAAGCTGGGTGTGGTCGGTGGGCAGGGCGACACCGATGCGCATGACGTGCTCCGAATCGACGATCGATGGACGGCGGAACCCGCCGTGGGCGGGGATCGGGAGCATATCTTAACTCGGTAACAAAATTTACCGGGTCAAAATTTAACTGCCGGAAGTCACGGCGCACCGGCGCGGCGTCAGGTGCGTTCCGGAGTGCGCTCCTCGGCGGGGGCGTTGGCCGCCGCCGGGGCCGCCGGGCGACGGCGCGGGAGACACAGGGCGGGGAGTACGGCGGCCAGCATCAGGGCCACGGCCCAGAGGTAGGTGTCGGCGAAGGGCCCGGCGTGTGTGGGGGTGGTGGTCCCGCCGCCGTTGATGGAGAGCGTGACGGAGAAGAAGGCCACACCGGTCGCGGCGGCCACTTGGGAGGTGATCTGAAGGGCCGTCGAGGCCGAGGGGGCGTCGTCCGCCGAGAGCCCGCGGGTGGCGGCGGCCATCGTCGGCATCATGGTCATGCCGACGCCGATACCCAGCACCAGGAGCGGAACGGCCACCCGCCAGTACACGAGGTTGTCCGACAGCTGCAGGGTCAACAGCCCCATGCCGAGCACCGCCGTGGTGACACCGCCGGCCACCAGCCACCGCGGCGCGACCTTGTCCGCGAGCCGCCCGGAGAACTGCATGGTCACCCCGGCCGCCAGCCCCAGCGGGGCGCCCAGCAGACCGGAGGCCGTAGCGCTCTCGCCCCGCACCACCTGGAAGTACATGGGCAGCAGCAGCATGCTGCCGAAGTAGCCGACGACGAACAGGCCCAGCGTCCCCGCGCCCGCCGCGAAGGCCCGGTCGCGGTACAGCCGCAGATCGATCAGCGGATGCGGGGAGACCCGGGCCCGTACGACGAAGCCCACGACCAGCGCGGCCCCCACGACCGCCGGGAGCACCACGCCCACCCCGCCGAAGTCGCGGTGCTCCGCACCGGTGGACAGACCGTAGATCAGCGCGGCCAGGCCCGGGGAGAGCATCAGCAGGCCCGGGACGTCCAACCGCTGACCGGGGGCTCCCACGGCGCGTGGCAGCGCGCGGGCGGCGACGAACAGAGCGGTGACGCCGACGGGCACATTGATGGTGAACATCCAACGCCAGGAGAACGAGTCCACCAGCCAGCCGCCCAGCACCGGCCCGCTCACGGGGCCGATGAGGATGGGGATGCCCATGATGCTCATGATGCGGCCCATGGTCTCCGGGGTGGCCGCCCGCATCATGATCGTCATCCCGGTCGGCACGATCATGCCGCCGCCCAGCCCCTGCACCATCCGGAAGGCCACCAGCGACTCGATCGACCACGCCGTTCCGGCCAGCAGGGAGCCCAGGGTGAACAGCGCGATGGCCGTCATGTAGACGCGTTTGGTGCCGAACCGCCGGATCGCCCAGGCCGTCACCGGGATCACCGCGGCCAGGGCCAGGGAGTAGCCGGAGGACACCCACTGGACCGTGGGGAGCGGGGCGTCGAACCGCTGGGCCAGCGGGTTGATGGCGACGTTCACCACGGTGGTGTCCAGCACCGACATGATGGAGCCGAGCGTGACCACGGCGGCGAGGACCGCCAGCCGGGGTGAGGTGGGCGGAGCGTCGCCGGGAGCTTGCTGTGTATGTGACATGACGGAGCCTTGTCCTTGTGATCGGCGGGGCGGGTGGATCGCCCGCCCGCGTCCTGAGACTCCGATATCAACCAAGGTTCAAGTCAACCGGGGACCGGCTCCGGCATGTTGTTCGGCTCAGGTCAGCGGCAGCGCCCGGATCGACTTGCCGCGTACGACGTAGAGCCGACCCTGGCCCACCAGCGGCTCCGTGGTGCCGAGTATGGAGCCGGACGAGTCGCGCAGGGTCCACCGCGTCCGTCCGGTGCGGCGGTCCACCGCGACCGCGGCGGCGCGGCTGTCGGAGGACGGCGGGAAGACCAGCCCGCCGGCCACCGCGGTGCCGGCGGGCGGCGAGGCGAGGTCGGTGTCCGCCTTCCACCTCCACCGCACATGATGTGACGCCAGGTCGATGGCGAACACATGCGTGCCCAGGACCGTGAGGTAGGCGACGCCGTCCGCCAGGGCGGGAACGCCGAACACCGCCTCGTCGCCCGTGCCGGAGGGCAGCTGGTCGGGGTCGAGCTGCCGGCCCCCGCGGCCGGTGCGCAGATCGATCGTGCGCAGCCCGGACCCGGTCATCAGCACGGTGCCGCGTGCCACTGTCGCCGTCCACCGCGGCACCATGTCGCTGCCGTCACCCGCGACCAGACCGTCCCCGGGCAGCGCCACCTGCCACCGCCGCCGGCCGTCGGCCGTGTCGTACGCGGTCACCGAACCGTCGTCGACGAGCACCAGCCGGCCCTCCGCCACCACGCCCGGGAGGTGGGTGGCCGAGCCGCGCTCGAGCTCCCGGCGCCAGCGCACCTTCCGGGCCACCATGTCGTACGCGAGCAGATACCGGCGGCGGCTGTCCGGCGTACCGTCGCGGTGCGCGCCCGAGTGGCCGGTCACATACGCGGTACGGGCGTCCCCGGCGCTGATCGGGTGGTCCGTGAAACGGAAGGTCACCCCGAGCGGGTCGGAGTACCAGGTCCTGCCGTCGGCAGGGTCGACCATCGCCAGCCGGTCGTCCCCGTCGGCGTAGGTGGCCTTCATGACGATCAGATCGCCGCAGGCCATCGGCGTGTACCCGGACACCGCGGGCGCGGTCCAGCGCAGCGTGCCACGGCGGGCGTCCACACCGAGGATGCCGGCCCCCGGGTCGGCCTGTACGGCGATGACTCCCCGGTGGTACAGCGGCGTGCCGAGGTCCCCGAGGGGGCCGCGGTACTCCCACAGCGGCTGCGGCGCGGTGTCCGTACCGGAGCCGCCGGGGCCGGGCCGGGGTTCGCCGCGGGTGTCGTCGTCACCGGAGCCGGCCACCGCCCACCACACACCGCCCGCCACTCCGGCGGCGGCCAGGG
>NZ_MUNE01000701.1 GCF_002154605.1 Streptomyces milbemycinicus
GGGAACATCGAGGTCTTCCAGCGCTACGAGTCGTTCTACCGGCTGCTGGTGCGGGCCACCGACCCCGATCCGAACCGCCGGTTCGGATCGGCGCAGGAGATGGCCGATCAGCTGACGGGTGTGTTGCGGGAGGTCGTGGCGCTGCAGACGGGGCGGCCCCGGCCGGCGCTGTCGACGCTGTTCGGGCCGGAGCCGCGCGTGGTGGACACGCTGTTGTTCGCCGAGCAGGGGCAGGACGCGTCGGCGCTCGGGGCCCGCGCCGGCCGGGGCCGGGCGGCCGCCGCGCCGCCCCGCCCGCAGGGTGTGCTCGCCCTGCCGCTGCCCGCGATCGCGCCGCTGGACACCCGCGCCACCGCCCTGGCGCTGCCGGTGCCGCTGGTGGATCCGGACGACGCCAACGCCGGGTTTCTCGCCGGGCTGCTGGCCTCCGCCCCGACCGAGCTGCACGCGGCACTGCGGGCGGCCCCCGCCGATTCGCTGGAGCTGCGGCTGCGCCGTATCCGCGCCCAGTTGGAGTTGGGCCACGCACGGGAGGCGGGGATCGCGCTGGACGGTCTGGAGGCCGGCCATCCCGACGACTGGCGGATCGTCTGGTATCGGGGCCTGCACGCGCTGGCGACCGGGGACAACGAGACCGCGGCCCTGTCCTTCGACGCCGTCTACGACGCGTTTCCCGGCGAGCCCGCGCCGAAGCTGGCGCTCGGTGTGTGCGCGGAGGTGCTCGGCCAGTTGGACAATGCGGCGGAGTACTACCGGCTGGTGTGGACGACCGACCCGAATCATGTGAGCGCCGCCTTCGGGCTCGCCCGGGTGCTGCTGTACGCCGGGGACCGCGCGGGGGCGGTGGCCGCTCTCGAGTCCGTACCGGAGTCGTCCATTCACTACACGGCGGCCCGGGTCGCGGCGGTGCGGGCCCGGCTGCGGCAGCGCGCCGCACATGAGCCGCTGCTGGCCGATCTGACGGCCGCGGCCCAACAGGTCGAGCGGCTGGGCCACTTGGGCCTGGACGCGGTGCGGTACGAGCGGCTGTGCACGGAAGTACTGGGCAGCGCCCTGGATTGGGTACTGTCCGGCAGCAGCGGCGCGCCGCCGGGCGGCGCCCGGCCGTCTCTGCTCAGCAGCAGTCTGGACGAGCGGGGACTGCGCTTCGGCTTGGAACGCTCGTATCGGGTGCTCGCCAGGCTTGCGCAGCGCGGCGAGGAAAGGATCGAACTGGTGGAGCGGGCCAACCGTTTCCGCCCCAGGACGTGGGTGTGATCGATGTCGCAGATGCCGCAGCTGCCTGGAGTGGCAGCCTGCCCGACCTGTGAAGAGCCGCTGGAGTCGGGTGACAACTTCTGCGGCGTGTGCGGGGCCGACCTGGCGTCGGCCGCGCCGGATGCCGCCGTGGCCGCGGACCGCCCGGCGCCTCCGGTGAACGGAGCGGCGCGGGCCGGGCGGCAGGAGCCGGAGGACTATCCGCTCCCGGCCCCTGCCCCGGCGCCCCCGGCTGCCGCGTCGGCCCTGGCGGGCCCGGATGTCCCGGCGGCCTCGGATGTCCCGGGCGCCTGCGCCTGGGACGTACCGGCCGCGCCGGACGTGCCGGACGTGCCGGACGTGCCGGACGTACGGGACGTGTCGACGGCCGACCCGAGGTCCGCGGCGGCTGCCGGGGAGCAACCGGCCCCCGACACGCCTGCCGGTACGCCGGGCACGCCGGGCACGCCGGGCATTGGAACGAACACTGACGCGAGCAGCGGCCGCCGCCTGTGCGCCGCGTGCCGGGAGGGCACCATCGACCAGGACGGATACTGCGACTCCTGCGGCCACGCCCAGCCACGGGAACGTGACCACATGGAGCGGGAGTTGGCGGGCGTCGCGGCGGCCAGCGACCGCGGTCTGCGCCACCATCGCAACGAGGACGCGTTCGCCGTGTCCGCCGCCGCGCTGCCCGACGGCTCACCGGCCGTGCTCGCGGTCGTCTGCGACGGGGTCTCCTCGGCGACCCGCCCCGACGACGCGTCCGCGGCCGCCGCCCGCGCCGCGGGCCAGTCGCTGCTTGCCGCGCTCCCCCGTGGCGCCCATCCCCAGACGGCCATGAACGAGGCGATCGTCGCCGCCGCCGAGGCCGTGAACTCCCTGGCGGCGGAGGCCGGCCCGACCGGCCGGCACGATGAGGCCCACCAGCGCCAGCAGAACGCGCCGGCCTGCACCATCGTCAGCGCGGTGGTCACCTCCGGCATCCTGACCGTCGGCTGGATCGGCGACAGCCGCGCCTACTGGGTGCCCGACGACCGTTCGGCGTCGCCCGCCCGGCTCACTGAGGACGACTCGTGGGCGGCCCAGATGGTGGCGGCCGGTCTGATGTCCGAGGCGGAGGCGTACGCGGACGAGCGGGCCCATGCCATCACCGGCTGGCTCGGCGCGGACGCCTATGAGTTGGAGCCGCACACCGCGTCCTACAAGCCGGACCAGCCGGGTGTGGTGGTGGTGTGCACCGACGGCCTGTGGAACTACGCGGAATCGGCGCAGGAGATGGCCCGCGCGCTGCCGCAGGACGCCCACGCCCGGCCGATGCACAGCGCGCGCGTTTTGGTCGGCCACGCCCTGGAGGGCGGGGGCCACGACAACGTAACAGTGGCCGTACTGCCGTTCCCCGCCGAGCCGGGCGGGGCAGGATCCGGCTGATCTCCGGACGGCCTGAGGAGCGGTCTGAGCCCAGGAGCGGTTGAAGCCCAAGGAGCGGATCTGATGGCCAACTTCGCCAAGTCCACCGTGCCGCGGTTCTCGGTCGAGGTCTACCAGAACGAGTACCTTCCCGAGGGCGGCCGCGAGGTGAACGCGATCGTCACGGTCACCTCCACCGGCGGCGGCACCACCGGGGGGATGCCCATCCCGGCGATCCCGGCGCCCGCCCCGCCCCGGGGCCAGGGCGGCCCGCCGCGGGACCAGGGCGGCGGCGCGGCCCGGGACCAGAGCGGCGGCGCGGCCGTGGTCATCATGGTCGACTGCTCCGGCTCCATGGACTATCCGCCGGAGAAGATGCGCAACGCGCGGGACGCGACCGCCGCCGCGATCGATGCCATCCGCGACAGCGTCGCCTTCGCCGTGGTCGCCGGCACCCACAAGGCGGCGGAGATCTTCCCGGGCGAGGGCCGGCTGGCGACCGCCGACCCGGCCACCCGGGCCCGGGCCAAGGACGCGCTGCGCAGACTGAGCGCCGACGGCGGCACGGCGATCGGCACCTGGCTGCGCCTCGCCGACCGCCTGCTGGCATCGGCCGACGCGCCGATCCGGCACGGCATCCTGCTGACCGACGGCCGCAACGAGCACGAGGAGCCGGGGGAGTTGCGGGCCGCGCTGGAGGCGTGTGCGGGCCGCTTCACCTGCGATGCGCGCGGGGTGGGCACCGACTGGGAGGTCAAGGAGGTCACCGGCATCGCCTCCGCACTGCTCGGCACGGCCGATATCGTGGCAGACCCCTCCAATCTGGCCGCGGACTTCACGCGCATGATGGACGCCGCGATGGGCAAGGAGATCGCGGACGTGGCCCTGCGGGTGTGGACCCCGGTGGGCGCCGAGGTGGCGTTCGTCAAGCAGGTGGCGCCCGCGGTCGAGGACCTGACCGACCGGCGCACCGAGGCCGGAGCGCGGGCCGGCGACTATCCGACGGGCTCCTGGGGCGACGAGTCCCGCGACTACCACCTGTGTGTGCGGGTGCCCGCGGCCGACGTCGGGCAGGAGATGCTGGCCGCCCGCGTCTCCCTCGTACTGCCGCAGCACGATCCGCAGCACGCCGGGCTCCCGGCCACGCTCGCCCAGGGGTTGGTGCGGGCCGTATGGACGGAGGACATGGTCGCCTCCACCGCGATAAATCCGCAGGTCGCGCACTATACGGGCCAGGCAGAACTGGCACAGGCCATCCAACAGGGCCTAGATGCCCGCAAAGCGGGCGATACCGACGGAGCAACGGCCAAGCTGGGGCGTGCCGTCCAGCTGGCGAACGCCTCGGGGAACGAAGACACGGCGAAACTGCTTGCGAAGGTGGTGGACGTCGTCGATGTGGCGACAGGTACTGTGCGACTGAAAGCGAAGGTCGCGGAGGCGGATGAGATGACCCTCGAAACGCGCTCCACCAAGACAGTTCGCGTCAAAAGGTAACAAGAAGTAACGCGACAAACACGCAAAACGGCAGTAAGCGCCGAGAACGGCACAAGAGGGGGAACACCGACATGCCGACCTGCCCTAACGGCCACCAATCAGCGGCCGACGACTGGTGCGAGGTGTGTGGCCACCGGATGTCGGGGACGCCCATGCCCACGGGCGCCGTCCCCGACATCCGGTGGCCACACACCTCGCACCAGTCGTCGGCCGCTGATTGGTGGCCGTTAGGGCAGGTCGGCATGTCGGTGTTCCCCCTCTTGTGCCGTTCTCGGCGCTTACTGCCGTTTTGCGTGTTTGTCGCGTTACTTCTTGTTACCTTTTGACGCGAACTGTCTTGGTGGAGCGCGTTTCGAGGGTCATCTCATCCGCCTCCGCCACCTTCGCTT
>NZ_MUNE01000702.1 GCF_002154605.1 Streptomyces milbemycinicus
GCCCCCAGGTCGGGGGCCTTCCTCGGTTGCTCAGCCTGCATCAGGCAGAGATCGGAACCATCTCGGTTCCCTCTGCTCCCTTGGCTTCCTCCTCAGCCTTCGCCCGCTGCGCTGCCCGTTCCGCATCGAAGTCCTCCCAGCGGCTGACGATCTCCCACTCCATACCCGTAAGCGGCTTCGGCTTCTCGTACAGCTTTCCGTGCAACGAGATCGGCGTGATCGGTGAGAGCACCTGAGAAGACTTGGAGGGCACATCCCAGTACGTGATGCCCTGCTGCTTGATGTTCTCGATCAGGTCGCCGGGATCGATGGCCAGGACGTCATGTCCGAAGTACGCCTTGACCTTGTGCTTCTTCAGCCATTCACGCCGTTCGTCGACACTCGACCGCTCCCACCACTCCGCGTAGCTCTCGCCCGTACCCGTCCAAACGGTCACCGGCTTCGGCCCCTCCTGGTTGGTGACCTTCTCTCGGTCCTGGGCAAGGCTGGCGACTTGCGAGGCGTACGCGACGGCGCTGAGCTCGTCCTGCTGGAGTTCCTTCAGGAGCTGGTTCATCTTGCCGTCGATCACGGCGAGCTTCGCCGCACGGCTGTCGTCGATTGTCGTCTTCGACTCCATCCATTCCAAGTGGCCGATCTCGCCCAACAGGGTCGACTCCAGCCAGGGGTACAGGTCTTCGGCCCAGAACCTCTGCTTCGGGCATGCCTGGATGCCCTTGCTCTTGTTGCCGTGACAGCGGTACCGCTCGCGCTTGCCCTTGGCCGGGTCGCCCTTCACGAAGTAGAGGGCGCTTCCGCACAACAGGCAGAACGTCACGCCCACTGTCGGCGACGTAGAGCCCTTCTGCTTCTTGTACTTGACCGAGGCGACGGCTTCCGACAGCTTCGTCCACTCCTCCTCGTTCAGTACCGGCTCAGAGCGCATGACAGGTGTGCCGTCGTCGTTGCGGGCTACGGCGCCACTGGCGCGTACGTACTCCCCGAGCAGGGAGCGGCTGATCAGTACGGCTTGCACTGTGGTCGGCGTCCACCTGGCTCCCCGAGGCTTCGGGTCGGCCAGCCGAGTTGTGCTCTCGCCTGCCGCCGCGCGGATGCGAGCGATGTCCTGAGCCGTGGGTACGCCTTGCTCGTTCAACCAGTCGGCGACGGCCGAGAAGCTCGGCTTCTCGATGAAGCGCCGGATCATCTCGATCAGCGTCGGGCCGTACTCGGGGTCGAGTTCCAGAGTGAAGCCTGCGTCGCCCTTCACTGCTCTGCGTCCGAACGGGACAAGGCCGCCCGGCCAGCGGCCGGTCTTCCGCATGGTCTCCCGGGAAGCCTTGTTGCGGGCCTTGATGGCGTCCAGCTCGGCCTCTGCGACCACAGCCAGGATCTTGGCGATGGTCTTGCCCCACGGCTTCGAGAGGTCGAATCCCTCCTCGCAGGAGATGAGGCCCTTACCGTTCGCCTCGCACCACTCGATGATGTCCGAGAGATGGCGGACCGACCGCGCGATGCGGTCGATCTTCAGGATGATGATGTGGTCGAACTGGTCCTTCTTGTTGTTGAGCCAGTCGCCCAGGGACGGGCGTACCCACGGCGAGATGGACGCCGACACGTCGATGTCGACGGCGAAGTCGACCAACTCCATTTCCTCCGCGTCCGCACGCTTGCTGATGCGGGTGCGTTGCGTCTCCTCCCCCGTCTGGTTCTCGTTGCCGACGGACAGACGGACCACGCCAAGAGCCCTGGGCTTCTCGCTCACGCTCTTCCCTCCCCCACAAGGGGCGGCCCTCCCTGGCCGCCCTCACGTAGCGGGAAATCTATAGACAGTTCCGACCGTCCTCTTCCCCGACGGTTCGACCCTCACCAACCCCTCCCTCGCCCAGGTCAAGGCGAAGATCGGGGGCTGAGCCCCCACCAGGGACCAGCCGCCCCCGGGCTCAGGCCCGGGGCAGCGGCTCCCCGTACCAGAGCTCGATGAGACGGGCCGCGATCGAGATCCCCGAGGGCGGAAGCACCTCGCCGGACTTGAACGCGGCCCGCAGCTCGTCCCGCGAGAACCAGCGCGCCTCGTGGATCTCCTCCCCGTCCACCTGGATCCGGGAGGAGGTCGCGCGCGCCATGAAGCCCAGCATCAGGCTGGAGGGGAACGGCCACGGCTGGCTGGCCACATACTCGACGTCGCCGACCGTGACGCCCGCCTCCTCCGCCACCTCGCGGACCACGGCCTGCTCGATCGACTCGCCCGGCTCGACAAAGCCCGCGAGCGTCGAGAAGCGCCCCTCGGGCCAGTGCATCTGGCGGCCCAGCAGCGCCCGGTCCTGATCGTCGGTCACCAGCATGATCACGGCCGGGTCGGTCCGCGGGTAGTGCTCGGCCCCGCAGGCCGGGCAGCGGCGGATATGTCCCGCCGCCGCGATCACCGTGCGCTCGCCGCAGCGTGAGCAGAAGCGGTGCAGCCGCTGCCAGTTCTCCAGCGCCACCGCGTGCACCAGCAGCCCGGCGTCCCGCGCCGACAGCAGGGCGCCCGCCTCCCGCAGCCCCGCGGGGCGCGCCGACTGGTCCATGCGACCCGGCAGCGCGTCCTTCTGGAGTGCGAAGTAGCGCACGCCGTCCTCGTCGGTGCCCAGGAAGTAGCGGTGGGTCTCGGTGGGCGGGGCTTCGAAGGACGGGGTCATGACGAGTTCGGTGCGCCCGTCCGGCGTGTCGTCGACCAGCGCCTGACCGCCGGAGACCACGAAGACCCGCGTCGTCGGGTGGCTCCACGCCGCGGCCAGCCACGCCTCGTCCAGGCGGTGGTGGGCGGCACGGTCGATACCGCTCGCGCCGCTGAGCGTGATCGGTTGGGCGGCGGTGCGATCGGTCCAGGTGGTCACGGCTGCTTCCAACTCCCCCTGAGAAACGGGTGCTTTACATACATACGCGCTACACTGGCCGGTTTTGCGTGAGTTCGCCCCACAGGTACGCGGCCGTCTCGGCGCCCTTCAGGAGCAGATCGAGCTCGACCTTCTCGTTCGGCGCGTGCCAGCCGTCGGAGGGCACCGAGATGCCCAGGAACAGCACCGGCGCGCCGAGCACGTCCTGCAGATCGGCGGCCGGGCCCGAGCCGCCCTCCCGGGTGAAGCGGATCTTCGTACCGAAGGCCCGTTCCATGGCCCGCGCCAGCGACTGGAGCGCGGGGTGGTCCAGGGGGGTCAGACAGGGACGGGTCGCGTTCCCGAAGGTGATCTCGTGGCGGATCCCGTCCGGGATCCGGGCCGCGACCCACTCCCGCACCGCCAGCTCGACCTTGTCCGCGTCCTGGCCCGCCACCAGCCGGAAGGACAGCTTCAGCTGGGCGTACGACGGCACGATCGTCTTGCCGCCCGGCCCCTGGTAGCCCCCGCCGATCCCGTTGACCTCCGCGGTCGGGCGGGCCCAGATCCGCTCCAGGGTGGTGTGGCCCGCCTCGCCCAGCGTGGCGTGTGAGTGCGCGGAGCGCAGCCAGGCGCCCTCGTCGAAGGGCAGCTCGGCGAACAGCTCGCGCTCGCGGTCGGTCAGCTCCACAACGCCGTCGTAGAAGCCGGGTATCGCCACCCGGCGGTCCGCGTCGTGCAGGGCGGCGGCCAGCCGGGCGGCCTCGGTGGCCGGGTTCGGGACCGCGCCGCCGAACGAGCCGGAGTGGATGTCCTGGTCAGGCCCATGGAGATCGATCTGGCAGTCCGCGAGCCCGCGCATACCGGTGCAGACGGTCGGGGTGTCCTCGGACCACATCCCGGTGTCGGAGACGATCACGGTGTCGCAGGCGAGCCGGTCGGCGTGCGCCCTGATCAGCTCGGCGAAGTGCGGCGAACCGGACTCCTCCTCGCCCTCGACGATCAGCTTGAGGTTGACCGCGGGGGCGGTACGGCCGGTCGCCGCGAGGTGGGCCCGTACGCCCAGGGTGTGGAAGAAGACCTGCCCCTTGTCGTCGGCCGCACCGCGCGCGTACAGCCTGCCGTCCTTGACCGTCGGCTCGAAGGGCTCGGTGTGCCAGCCGTCCTCGCGGGCGGCGGGCTGGACGTCGTGGTGCCCGTAGACCAGCACGGTCGGGGCGTCGGGGTCGTCGGACGGCCACTCGGCGAAAACGGCCGGCGCCCCGGCCGTCGGCCATGTCTCGACCACCGGGAACCCCGTGGCGGTCAGGCTCGCCGCCAGCCACTCCGCGCTGCGCCGGACGTCGTCGGCGCGAGCGGGGTCGGCCGACACGGACGGGATGCGCAGCCACTCGGCGAGGTCGTCGAGGAACGCGGCGCGGTGAGCCTCCACGTAGGCGCGGACGGCGATGTCCGTGTCCGGGGTATTACTCATGCACTTGAGCCTATCCGGCCCGGGAGGGTGCCAGGGCCGGGGTCCGCGCGCGGCCGCTGCCGCTATGTGTTCTCCGTCACGTGTTCACCGTGGGGTTCATGGGGTGCCTCGTGGGGTTCATGCGGCTGGGTGTGCTCATGCGTCTCCTGTGGCTCGCCGAGCAAGATGCGCTCCAGCTCCGCCCGGCCCGGCAGGGCGGCCGGGCGGACGGTCTCGCCGCTGCGTACGTAGACGAACGCCGCGGAGACCGCCGACAGGGGCAGGCCCTGCTGTTCCGCCCAGGCCAGGCGGTAGACCGCCAGCTGGAGCGGGTCGGCGTTCTGCGACCGGCCGGTCTTCCAGTCGACGATCTCGTACCGCACCCCCGGCCCGCCCCCCACGGCCCGCGGCGCGCGGTACACCGCGTCGATCCGGCCCCGGATCGTCCGGCCCGCCAGCGCCAGCTGGAACGGCGCCTCGACGCGATAGGGGGTGCGATGCGCGTACGGGGTGCGCGCGAACGCCTCCTTGAGCTCGGCCAGGTCCCGCTCGTTCGCGATCTCCGGCTCGTCGTCCTCGCCGCCCGGCAGTTCGTCCGGGCCAAGGAACGGAAGCGGCAGCGCCTCGAAGCGTGACTCCACCCACGCATGGAAACGGGTGCCGCGGCGCGCGGCGGGGCGCGGCGGGCGCGGCATGGGGCGGGCCAGCTCCCGCGCGAAGCCGTCGGGGTCGGCGGCCAGGCGCAGCAACTGCGAGGCGCTGAGCGTGTACGGCATCGGCACGTCCCGCACCGTGGCGCGGGCCCGCCGCAGCTCGCCCGCGAGCGCGTCCAGGTCCCGGTCCCAGGAGGCGACCAATCGCGCCTCCTCGGGCGGCGGGC
>NZ_MUNE01000703.1 GCF_002154605.1 Streptomyces milbemycinicus
TCCTGGGCGTCCTTCGCCTGCTGGGTGACCCGGTCCTGAACGGCCTTCGGGTCGGTGTTCCGTACGGCTGCGAAGCGCTCGGGGGCCTCGGCGACGATCTTCTCGACCAGCGACGGCACCTCCTTGAGCTTCTGGGCGGCGAGGTCGGCCGTGCCCGCTACGAAGTACAGGGGGGTCGGGTCGGTGAGCGTCTTACGCACATCGTCGGTGATGGCCATGCTGATGGTCCTCCCGGATCAAATCGAGGGTTCGGCGTCGTCGTCGGCGCTGCCGGAGGGGGTGCCGATGGGCCTGCCGGTGCCCGCGTACGTACCAGCGGGGGTGCCGGTGCCGGTGGGGGCGCCCAAGGGGGTGTCGCCCGCGGCGGGGTCGGGTGCGTTCTCCTTGCGGAACGACTCGTAGATCTGCAGCAGCACCTGCTTCTGCCGCTCGTTGATCAACGGATCGGCCAGTATCACACTGCGCGTCTCCGTCTCGTCCCGCTCCCGCTCATCGAGAATCCCGGCCTGCACATAAAGCGTCTCGGCGGATATCCGCAGCGCCTTCGCAAGCTGCTGCAGGATCTCCGCGCTCGGCTTGCGCAGCCCGCGCTCGATCTGGCTCAGATACGGATTGGACACCCCGGCAGCGTCGGCGAGCTGCCGCAGTGAGAGCTGCGCGCTGCGTCTCTGCTCGCGCAGAAACTCGCCGAGGGTGCCGACGTTCAGTGATGCCATGCCCCCATGCTGCCGCATCAGTGCTAACTATTGCAAGCATTTGCTTGCAGCCGTGCCGGGGGCGGGGGGTGTTCCGGGCGGTTTCCGCCGCCCGGAACACCCCTGATGCCCGGATTGTCGGCGGGCTTATCTGGTGAGATCGGCCGGTTCGTCCAGCCGCGTGAGCTTCCGCGGATTGCGCACCACATAGATCCGGGTGACCCGTCCGTCCTCCACCGTGAGGCTCACCGCGGCCGGCTCGCCGTCGAACTCGATCCGGCCCGCGGGTGCGCCGTTGAGCCATACGGTCGTCGTCTCGACCCTGGCCACCCGGTTCGCGCGCGCGAGCATCGGCGCCACCGCATCGGCCCCGTGGACGGGAGTCAGTACGGCGGGCACCAGCCCCCCACCGTCGGCGATCAGGACCACATCCGGCGCCATGATCTCCATCAGCTCCCGCAGCTGCCCGGTGCGCAGCGCGACCAGGAACCGCTCCACCACCGCCTGCTGCTCCGACCGGCTCACCTGCACCCGCGGCCGCCGGGCCGCCACGTGCTCGCGGGCCCGCCGCGCGATCTGCCGCACCGCGGTCGTGGACTTCCCGATGGCCTCGGCGATCTCGCCGTACGGCATATCGAAGACCTCGCGGAGCACGAACACCGCCCGCTCCGCCGGCCCGAGCGTTTCCAGCACGGTCAGCATGGCGATCGAGACGCTTTCCGCGAGTTCGATGTCCTCGGCGACATCGGGGCTGGTCAGCAGCGGTTCCGGCAGCCACTCGCCGACGTAGTCCTCGCGGCTGCGGGAGAGCGTCCGCAGCCGGTTGAGCGCCTGTCGGGTGACGGTCCGGACGAGATACGCCCGCGGGTCACGCACCTGCGCCCGGTCGACGTCGGACCACCGCAGCCAGGACTCCTGGAGCACATCCTCCGCGTCGGCCGCCGACCCGAGCATTTCGTAGGCGACCGTGAACAGCAGGCCGCGATGGGTGACGAACGGGTCCTCGGTCATGCCGTCGACGCCACGCCGGTCTGCTCGGGCCGCTTGGCGAGCGGAATCTCGCACGCATCGGCGTATCCCTGCGAGGTGATCCCGTGCGCCGTGTTGGTCCTGGTCGCCAGGTTGACGAAGCCGATGAACACGGTGAGCTCGACCATCGCCGCCGGGCCGAGCCGGTCGAGCAGGCTTGCGGACATCTCGTCGGTGACGGTCGGCGGTGTGTTCGTCATGGCCTCGGCGTACTCCATCACGTCCCGCTCCAGCGGGGTGAACACGTCCGACTCCCGCCAGCGCGGCACCTGGCTCGCCTTGGTCAGGTCCAGGTTCTGGTTCAGCGCCTGGAAGTAGCCGATGTCGAGGCACCAGCTGCAGCCGACCTGTGCCGCGACGGCCATGTGCGCGAACGACTTGAGGCCGCCGTCGGCCGCGTTCCACGTGGCCACCTTGGCCGAGAACTCCTGGTTGGACGTGGCGACGTCGGGGTTGTTGAAGGTCACCTCGACGGGCTCGGGCACGGTACCGAGCTGCTTGATCAGGTTCTCCCGCAGCTCGGTGGGGAGCTCGGCCTTAGGAATGCGTAGCGCCATGGTGTCTCCTTATATATGTACCTGCTACGTGTGCTTGTTCGGCATGAAGACACCGCCGGGCCCGCGAGCGTGACACCCCCCGCCTATCGGATCTCGCCCAGCCACGTCTGGAGGGTCAGCAGCTCCGGGTACCGCTCGCGGAGCGCGCCGATATCGGCCTGGTAGCCCTTCTCGTTGAGCCAGTCGAACATCTTCGCAGCCTCTACGGCCTGGGCCCGCAGCTCGTCGGTCGGCTGCCGCTCGAAACGCGTCGGGACGCCGTCGACCTCGGTGAACACCTCGGCGATCCGCCGTACGGTCAGCTCGTCGCCGGCGATCTCGATCTTCTTGCCGATGAACTCGGCCGGCTCGGCGAAGGCGTCCGCGGCGATCCGGCCGATATCGGCCAGCGCGATCATCTGCAGCGAGGTGTCCGCGTCCAGTGCGAGCGAACCGACCCGCTCCCCGTTCTGTGCCTCCGGCACCAGGTACGGCCAGTTCTCCAGGAAGAACACCGGCCGCAGCACCGTCGCGGGCACGCCGAGGGCGTCGACGTACGCCTCGATCTCCGCCTTGGTCTCGAAATGCGCGACACCGGACCCGCGCTCGGCGCCGCCGACGGAGCTGTAGACCAGATGCGCGACGCCCGCGGCCCGGGCCGCGTCGGCGACGTTCCTGCCCTGCCGCACCTCGACCGCGGGGCGAGGGTCGGCCATATCGGAGGGCTGCACGCTGAAGACGCCGTACGCGCCCCGCGCCGCCGCGCGCAGCGACTCCGGATCGTCCAGGTCGCCGGGGGCCAGCTCCGCGCCGAGCGCCTTGAGCTCCTTGGCCCGCTGACCGTCCGGGGCGCGGACGAGGGCGCGTACCGCCCAGCCGCCCTGGAGAAGCCTGCGGGCGACGGCGCCGCCTTGGCCGCCGGTCGCGCCCGTGACCAGGACTGCCTTCTTGTTCGGCACTGCGAGATCCCTTCGTTTTCCGGTCATTTCGCGGTCATTCCTGGGGTGCGGCCGAAACGCGGTCGCGTGCGGGGGCGGGCGCGGGAAGCTGCCCCGCGACGATCGCGGCGAGGGAGAGCCCGAACCCCACGAGCTGGATCAGGCCGAGCGTCTGATCGAGTACGACGGCCCCGAGCACGGCGGCGACCAGCGGCGAGAGCAGGCCGAGCACCGCGACGGAGGTGACGGGCAAGGTGGTGATGCCCTGGAACCACAGGATGTAGGTGATCAGGCCGCCGACCAGGCCCAGCCAGAGATAGCCGAGGGCGGCGGTCGAGTCGATCGCAGGAGGCGGTCCCTCCACGAGGAAGGTGACCGGCACCAGGAACAGGCCCCCCGCGGTGAGCTGCCAGCCGGCGAACGCGGTGGCACCGACCCCGGATGGACGTCCCGAGCGCTTGGTGAGCGTCACCCCGAGCGCCATCGTGGCCGCGCCGGCGAGGCCCGCCACGATCCCGACGCCATCGAGCGCCGCGTTCGGCCCGATCACCACCAGGCCGACGCCCACGACGCCCGTCACACCCCAGACGAGGCGCCAGACCGAAAGGCGCTCGCGGAGCACGGTGACCGCCAAGACGGCGACGATCAGCGGCTGGGCCGCCGCCAAGGTGGCGGCGACGCCTCCCGGCAGGCGCTCGGCCGCGACGAACAGCAGCGGGAGAAACAGCCCGATGTTCAGCACACCGAGCGCCGCGGCCTTCCCCCACCAGGCTCCGCGCGGCAGCGTCCGGGTGATCGCCAGCGCGATCAGCCCGGCGGGCAGCGCACGCAGGAGCCCCGCGAACAGAGGGTGCCCCGGGGGCAGAAGCTCGGTGGTGACGACGTAGGTCGTGCCCCACACCGCGGGGGCGAGCGCCGTCAGGGCGGCGCGCCCGCCGGAAACTCTCTGTGCTGCTGGACTTGTCATGCTCGCAGTCTCACGCCGCGGCCATCAATGAGTCCAAGACATGTTTTTCACTTCATCGATCTCAATACAAGATAGATCCATGGAGCTTCAGCAGATGCGGTACGTCATCGCCGTGGCCGAGACCAACAGCTTCACCCGGGCCGCCGAACGATGTCTGGTCGTCCAGTCCGCCCTCAGCCACCAAATCTCCCGCCTGGAGAAGGAGTTGGGCGCGCGGCTCTTCGAACGCACCAGCCGCCGGGTGCGGCTGACACCGGCCGGTGCGGCGTTCCTGCCCGCCGCCCGGCAGTGCCTGGACGCCGCCGAGCGCGCGGCCGCCGAGGTCGCCGCGGCCGTCGGAGAGGTACGCGGACGGCTCGCCGTGGGTCTGATCCCCACCGTCACCGCGGTCGACATCCCCGGTGCGCTGCGCGACTTCCGCCAGCGGTATCCGCAGGTGCGCATCGGGCTGCGGGTGGGCGCGAGCGAAGACCTTGTCGAGCAGGTCAAGCAGGGAGCCCTCGACGTGGCCTTCCTCGGGCTGCCGATCACATCGCGGCCTCAGGGCGTCGCCGCCCACGAGCTCGCCCGCGACCGGCTCGTCGCCGTGGTCGCGCCGGACCATCCGCTCGCCGACGAACCGGAGGTCGACCTTCGCAGGCTCTCTGCCGAGGTGTTCGTGGACCTTCCGGCCGGAACGGCCGGACGTGCCCAATCCGACCAGGCATTCTCGGCCGCCGGCCTCGGCCGCGACGTCGCCTTCGAAGTGACCACCGCGGACTTCATCGGCCGACTGGTCGGGCAGGGCCTGGCCATCGCCATGCTCCCCGCCGCGTATGTGCCCCAGCTCACCGGCGTCACCACCATCGAGGTCACCGACGCACCGGCCCGCGTCGAATACGCCATCTGGAGCCCCGTCGGCCGCCCACCCGCGGCCACCGCCTTCCTCGCCATCCTCGACATCCCGGCCACGGAGGCCGCCGGCGGGCGGTGGTGAGGCGGGCGTCATCCCGGTTTACGGGCCGGGAGCCCGCCGGCGGCAGGTACGACCGTCGGGGCTCGGCCGAGGGTCAGGTACCCCGCAGGGCGGCTTCCAGGCGGTCGGCCCAGCGCAGCGCGGTGGCGGCCAGCTCTTCGGTACGAGGGGCGAGGCGGACGCGCGGGCCGACGACCTGGAGCGCGGCCACCACTTCGCCACGGAAGTCGCGGACCGGGGCGGCGACCGAGTACAGACCGGGTTCGGCCTCCTCGTCGACGATCGAGTAGCCCCGCTCGCGGGTGGCGGCGAGCCGGCGGAGGAAGTCGTCGAGCCCGCTGGGGGTGTTCGGGCCGTGGCGTACGAAGTCGGTGCGGGCGAAGACGGCGGCGACTTCCTCGTCGTCGGCGTCGCTGAGCAGCGCCTGCCCGCAGTCGCTGCAGTACGCGGGGTAGGGGCGGCCGATCCAGGAGCCGACCTGTTTGCTGCCCTGCGGGACACGTTCGGCGATCGTCACGGTCGCGTCGCCCATCAGGACGCCCAGATAGCAGCTCTCGCCGGTCTCGCCGACCATGCCTTCCAGCGCGGTCTGCCCGTCCGTGCGCAGGCGGTGGGCGGTGAGTTCCTGGGTGTCGGCATAGAGCCGCCAGTGCAGGGTGAGCGCCTGGAGGGTCCTGTTGCGCGCGACGAAGTCCTCTTCGCGCATGGCGGCCAGGCCGCGGGACAACTGGCTGCGATCGCGGGCCAGGTCGCGGGCCAGGTCGGTGGCCGAGGTGCGGCGATGCCCTTCCGCCGTCCTGTGGGCGAGCGCCATCAGTACGTCCAGACCCTTGCCCACGCTCGATTCCATGACCCCTCAGCCACGTCGCCCCGCCGTGCCGCGCGCCGTCCATGTGGCGCGATCAGCTGTCGCGGACACCCTACTGCCGCCCTTTCGCGGTGCCGGCTGGCTTGTTCGCCTGAGAAGCTGTGCGTTATTTACATCTTGTCATGCGGTAGATGCACGCATAGCATCTCGCGCATCGGCTTTCGCCCCGGTCACCCGGGGACATACGAGGCCGGGGATATACGAGAAGGGACAGCGACAGCCATGACGGCGACGATGACGTCCGCGGCCCATGAGCGGGGGCCGTGCCGTACCGAACCGGCGATCCGGCGCCGGTCGGTGCGAGCGATCAAGGTGTACTGGCCCGTCCCGCATCAGACCCTGGCCGCCCTGGCCGCGGGTGATGTCGAGGTGTTGCACCAGGACGAGTCCCTGGTCGAGCTCTTCCGCGCATTGGAGGCCTCGCCGGAGGCCGGGGACTTCGGCCTCTACACCGACGTCTTCGAGGTGGGCATCGGCGCCGAGGGGTTCACCGCGGCGCCCGGGTCCACCCCCACCCTCGGCGCGGTCGGCGCCCGCTCGCTGTCCCCCACCCTCACCTTCACCACCTATGTCGACGCCTCCGCCGCGGACGACGAGGTGTCCCGTGTTCTGGCGCGCATCGTGGCCGCCCACCCCTGGGAGGTTCCGGTCGTCGAGCTCTCCGCACCCCTGGAGCTCGTCTCCCGCGCGTAAGTCCTCCGCGCGTAAGTCCTGCGCAGTCCTCCGCGCTCCCCGGCGGGCCGCGGCGCGCTGACCCCGCACGCGCCGCGGTCGCCCAAGAGGTGGCACCACCCTCCGCCACGCCGTGTCGTCCCCGTCACCGCCACCCTGAGGAAGTCATGTCATGACCACATCACTGCCAACCGAGAGCCCGTCGGCTCCGGCAACGGCGACCGACCATCCGCCCCAGGGAACGCTGCGCCGTTCCATGACCAGCCGCCACCTCGTGATGATCGCGATGGGCGGTGTCATCGGCTCCGGGCTGTTCCTCAGCTCCGGCTACACCATCTCCCAGGCCGGTCCGCTCGGCGCCGTCCTCTCCTATCTGGTCGGCTCGTTCGTCGTCTATCTCGTCATGACCTGCCTGGGCGAACTCGCCTGCGCCTACCCGGTCTCGGGCGCCTTCCATATCTATGCCTCGCGCTCGATCAACCCGGCCACCGGCTTCACCACCGCCTGGTTGTACTGGCTGACCTGGGCGGTCGCCCTGGGTTCGGAGTTCACCGCCTGCGGGCTGCTGATGCAGCGCTGGTTCCCCTCCGTCAGCGTCTGGGTGTGGTGCGTGGTCTGCGCCGCCGTGGTGTTCTCCGTCAACGCGATCTCCGCGCGCGTCTTCGGCGAGACCGAGTACTGGTTCTCCCTCATCAAGGTCGCCGCGGTCGTCGCCCTCATCGTCCTCGGCGGCGCGGCCATCGCCGGCTTCCACCCACTGGCCGACCACGGCCAGGCGCTCCCCCATCTGTTCGAGAACTTCAACACACCCGACGGCCTGTTCCCCCACGGGCTGTCCGGCGTCATGGTCACCGTCCTCGCCGCGTTCTACGCCTTCTCCGGTTCCGAGCTGATCGGCGTCGCCGCGGGCGAGACGGACGAACCGTCCAAGGCGGTCCCCAAGGCGCTGCGGGTGACGGTGGTCCGGCTGCTGGTCTTCTTCGCCGGGGCGATCACCGTGATCGCCGCGATGATCCCGTACGACAAGGTCGGCCTGGACGAGAGCCCCTTCGTGACCGTCTTCACGACCATCGGGATCCCCTACGCGGCCGATGTCATGAACTTCGTGATCATCACGGCGCTGCTGTCCGCCGGCAACAGCGGCCTCTACTCCTGCGCGCGGATGCTGTTCTCGCTCGCCGAGGAGGGCCAGGCTCCGCAGATGTTGCGACGGCTGAACTCCCGCCAGATCCCGATGGCCGCGCTCGTGGTGAGCATGCTGGGCGGTATCGCGTCACTGCTGAGCAGCGTGGTCGCGGCCCAGACCGTCTATCTCGTCCTGGTGTCGATCGCCGGGTTCGCGGCGGTGGCGGTGTGGATGTCGATCGCGGCCTCGCAGTTCTTCCACCGCCGGGCTTTTCTGCGCGACGGCGGGGATGTGCAGGCGCTGCCCTACCGCACCCCGTTCTATCCGGCCGTGCCCGTCCTGGCGTTCGTGCTCTGCCTGGCCGCCCTGGTTGGCGTCGCCCTCGATCCCACCCAGGTCGCGGCCCTGTACTTCGGCGTCCCCTTCGTCGCCGCCTGCTACCTCTACTACTACCTGCGGTACAGCCGCAGGCGCAGCGGGACGGCCTCATGACGCCGACGCCCATGCCGACGCAGCCCACCTGTCTGCTGCTCGATCTGGACGGCACCCTCGTCGACTCCGCCCCCGGGGTCCTCGCGAGCATCCACGCCGCGCTCCGCGAGGTCGGCACCCCGGCGCCGGGCCCCGACAGGCTGCGGACGTTCGTCGGCCCGCCGATGTACGAGTCCTTCCGCCACCGGCTCGGCCTCGACGAGCCCACCGCGCTACGGGCCCTCGCGGCGTACCGGGCGCACTACGCCGCGCACGGCGCCCTCGACAGCGCGCTGTACGACGGGGTCGCGGGGGCGCTGAAGGCGCTGGCCGCCGCGGGGCTGCCGATGGGCGTGGCGACCTCCAAGGTCGAGGACCAGGCGCGGCGGGTCGTCGCCCACTACGGCCTGGACCCGTGGTTCGAGGCGGTGTGCGGAATCGACGACCGTACGGGCCGCACCACCAAGCGACAGGTGATCCGTGAGTGCCTGGCGCGACTGGCCCGGCGCGGCATCGACGTATCGGCGCCGCTCATGGTCGGCGACCGGTCGTACGACATCACCAGCGCCGCCGCCGAGGGGATCCCGGCCGTCCATGTGCTGTGGGGATACGGGGACCGGGCGGAGTCGGCGGGCGCGGTCGCGACGCTCGCAGAACCCGAACACCTGACAGCACTGACAACATTTACGGTACTGACACCACCGCCGGACCAGTCGGCGTGAAGAGTTGCGACGACGCGAAAGGGAACCCAGTAAATGGACAACACCAGCACCGCCGCGGGTGCCGCCACCACCGCCCCCGGCACCCCCTCTCCCACCACCCCCACCCTGTGGTCGGCCTACCGTGAACTGATCGGGAGGGCGACGTACACGGACCTCACCCACGCCTTCCACCCCGGGCAGCCGCACTTCCCGGCGTTCCCGGACGAGCGGCGAGAGATGGTCTTCGACATGGACCGCGGGGACGGCTTCAACGTCCACCAGTACACGATCGTGGGCCAGTGGGGCACGCATGTCGACCCGCCCGTGCACTTCGTCGCAGGGGCGCGCACGCTGGACCGGATCCCCGTGGAGGAGATGGTCCTGCCGCTGGTGGTGCTCGACATCACCGAGCGGGTGGCTGCCGACCCGGACGCGACCCCGACCCTGGACGACGTGGCGGCCTGGGAGGCGCGCCACGGCGCCGTCCCCGCCGGATCGTTCGTGGCGCTGCGTACGGGCTGGAGCCGGCGCTGGCCGGACCGGGACGCGATGGCCAACAAGGACGCGGCGGGGGTCAGCCACGCCCCCGGCTGGTCCGCCGAGGTCCTGCGCCATCTGTTCGAGGAGGCGGGGGTCACCGCGATCGGCCATGAGCAGACCGACACCGACCCGGGGTCGGCCACCTCCGCGGGGGACTTCAGCCTGGAGCGGTATGTCCTCGCGCGTGACCGGTGGCAGATAGAGCTGATGGCCAACCTCGACCAGGTCCCGGAGGCGGGCGCGCTGATCGTCGCCACCTGGCCCAAGCCCCAGGGCGGCTCCGGGTTCCCGGCCCGCGTCTTCGCCCTGTGCCCGAACGACATGAATGACTGATCGCTGGAGACGACTGGCGTACCGAGCCCCGGCGGACCCGAGTCCGCCGGGGTGTCGCCATGTGAAGAGCCATGCGAAGAGCCATGTGGAGAACGGATACCGCGATGGACCGACCGGCCCTGGACGCGATCGACGAGAAGATCATCGCTGAACTCACCCGCAACGCCCGCCTGTCGCACGCCGAGCTCGGGCAGCGGGTGCTGCTGTCGCGGAACGCCGTACGGCAGCGGATCGACCGGCTGGAGCGGCAGGGGCATATCCGCGGCTACACGCTGGTGCGTGGCGGCCACGAGGACGAGGACATCGCCTCGGCGCTGGTCCTGGTCTACCGCGAGGACCGGCTGCGCGGCGGTGAGGTGCTGGCGGCGCTCAAGCGCATCCCGGAGGTCGTCATCTGCGATGTGCTCAGCGGGGAGTTCGACCTGATGGTGCGGATCGAGGCCAGATCCCTGGAACGCGTACAGGGCATCTGGGAACAGATCGCCCAGATGCCCGGTGTACGCGATACGGTCACGGCGCTGACGCTCGCGCGCGTGGTCAGCCGCCCGCGCGGTTGACGCATACGACCTTCGGCTGCGTCATGTCCTCGTAGGCGAACCGCACGCCCTCGCGACCCATGCTGCCGTACTTGAACCCGCCGAACGGCATGGCGTCGAACCGGTAGTCGGAGGAGTCGTTGACCATCACCCCGCCCGCCTCCAGCCGCCGGGCCGCGGCCATCGCATGGTCCAGGTCGGACGTGAAGACGCCCGCGTGGAGGCTGAAGTCGATCTCATTGGCGCGCGCCACCGCCTCCTCGAACGAGCCGACCGGCTGCAGTGCGACGAGCGGCGCGAACGCCTCCTGCTGCCACAGGGCGCTGTCGGCCGGTACGCCCTCCAGCACGGTGGGGCCGTAGAGGCTGCCGTCGAGGTCATTGCCGCACAGCAGCACCGCGCCGCGCGCGATGGCCTCATCGGCCTTCGCCTTCGCGGCCCGGGCCGCCATGGACGTGATCATCGGGCCGACGTCGGTGTGCTCATCGCGGGGGTCGCCGGTGCGCAGCGCCCTCGTCCTGGCGACGAAGGCCGTACGGAACTCCTCGTACACCTCCTGGGCGATCAGGATGCGCTGGGTGCCGATGCAGTTCTGGCCCGCGGCCCAGAACGCGCCGGACACACACGCCGCCACGGCGAGGTCGAGGTCCGCGTCGGCGAGGACGAGGACGGGCGCGTTGCCGCCGAGGTCCATGGCGAGCTTCTTCAGCCCGGCCTGGCGGGCGATGGCCTCCCCGGTCGCGAAGCCGCCGGTGAACGAGACCATGCGCACCTCGGGTGCGGCGACGATCGCGGCGCCGACGTCGGCGCCGCCGTTGACCACGGTGATCACCTCGTCCGGCAGACCGGCCTCGACGAGGGTGTCGACCAGCCGCAGCGCGGACAGCGGGGTGAGGTCGGAGGGTTTCAGGATGACGGCGTTGCCGCCGGCGACGGCAGGGCCGAGCTTGTGGGCGACGAGGTTGAGCGGGTCGTTGTACGGGGTGATCGCGGCGATGATGCCCAGCGGCTCCCGGGTGAACCAGCCGTGGCGGTCCTCGGACCCCTCGTACGCGTCGAAGGGCACCACCTCGCCCGCGTTACGGCGGGCCTCGGCGGCCGACAGGGCCAGGGTGTTCACCGCTCGGGCGGCCTCCTTACGGGCCTGAGTGATGGTCTTGCCCGCCTCGGCCACGATCAACCGGGCGAAGGACTCGGCGCGTTCGGCGACCAGCCGGGCCGCGCGGTCCAGTACGGCGGCGCGGGCGGCCCGCGAGAGCGCCCGGGCGGTGGCGCGTCCGCGGCGCGCGCGGGCCATGATCTCGTCGACCGACTCCGCCGTCGTGGCGCAGACCGAGCCGATGACCTCGCCCGTGTACGGGTTGTGCACGGCGACGAAGCCCTGGCCGTCTGTGTCGGTGTCGCTTCCGGTGCGCGGGAGAGCGGCGAGGGTGGTGTCAGTCACGGAAGGCCTCCTGGAGGACGCGTCCTGCGGCAGCGGCGGGGGCGACGGGGCCGGTGCCGTGCCGCTGGTGGATGGCGATGATGTCCGACAGCAGCGCGTACGCCGTCTCGGTGCGCCCGGCGCCGGGGCCGGAGACGGTGACGGTGCCGAGCAGATCGGTGTGGAAGGCCACGGCGTTCACGGGGCCGCCGACCGAGGCCAGCGGGTGTTCGAGGGGCAGCGCTACCGGCGCCACGCGCGCGTCGACGCTGCCGTCCTCGCGGCGGGTGACCGAGCCGATCAGCTTCCACCGCAGCCCCTGGGCCGCGGCGTCGCGCATATCCGCCGGGGTGAGCCGCGAGATCCCCTCCCGGGCGACATCGTCGCAGGACAGCGTGGCGCCCAGGACCTCATGGGCGAGGATCGCGACCTTGAGCTGTACGTCGAAGCCCTCGACATCTGCCGTGGGGTCGGCCTCGGCGTAGCCCGCGTCCTGGGCTTCCTTGACGGCGTCGGAGAAGTCGACGCCCTCTTCGAGCCGGCCGAGAATGTAGTTCGAGGTGCCGTTCATGATGCCCTCGACACCAGTGACGCGGGCACCCGCGAGCAGCCGGTCCGCGGTGCGCAGCACGGGCGTACCGCTGAGCACGGTGCCCTCGAACTCGAAGCTGACGCCGTACTCGGCCGCGAGCCGCTTGAGCGCGTGGCCGTGCAGGGCGACCGGTCCCTTGTTGGTGGTGCATACGTGCTTGCCCGCCCGCAGCGCCCAGCGCACATGGGACAGCGCGGGCTCGCCGTCGGCCGGATTGGTGAACGTGGCCTCGGCGACGATATCGGCGGGCACCTCCCGGATCACCCACTCGTTGCGCGGGTCGGCGCTGCCGCCCGCCATCCCGGAGAAGTCGAGCTCCCCCGGTGCCGCGGCGAGCAGCGGAGCGAGATCGATGCCGTCGGTCCGCACCAGCGAACCGGCCCGCAGGTCGGTGATCGCGACCACGCGCAGGGCGAAGCCCAGCTCCTCGGACAGCTCGTCGCCGCGCTCGGCGATCAGTTCGGCGAGCGCCCGGTTGACGCCACCGAAGCCGATCAGGGCGAGGTCGTACCGGGTCGTCTGCTTCATCAGCTTCATCTGCGTCATCAGCATCTCCTTCGCGTTCCCTTCGCGTTGTGACCTCGCCCAGCGTCACCTCCGCGCTTGTCATCGCGGCCATGCCGAAGCGCTCGGCGGCGATGCCGATGTGCACCGTCCCGTGAGCGGTTGTCCTGCGGCCGCCGCGGATCACGTTGGGATCACGTTGCTAAAGTGAGGCCGTGACAGCGAACCCGCCGAAGGCCCAGGCGGCGTCCTCGCTGCGTACCGGCCTCCAGATCATCAACGCGGTGCTGGAGCGGGAGACCTCCGGGCGCACCGGGTTCAATGTCGCCCGGCTCGCCCAGGAGATCGGCATCGACCCCAGCAAGGCCTCCCGGATGACCCAGGAGCTGTGCGACCGGGGCCTTCTGGAGCGCCGTGAGGACTCCACCCTCCGCGTCGCCGCCGGGTTCTACGAACTGGCCCGGGCCCTGAACCACGGTCTGCCGGGAGCGTCCCGCCCGGTCCTGCGCCGCCTGGCCATCGCACACGGAGCCGGCGCCCGGCTCTCGGTGCGCGACGGCGTCCTCGTCCGGCTGCTGCGTTCGGAGGCAGCGGCCGAGCCATGGCCGGCCAGGGCCGGCCTGGTCACCCCCTGCTGGTGCACCGGGGCCGGCCGCGCGCTGCTGCTGGACCACTCCGGCGACGAGATCGCGGCGCTGCTCGAGGGCTACGAACTGATCGGCGTCGGCGGGCCGGGCGCCGCACACTCCGCCGAGGAGCTGACAGCGGCCAACGACCGCGACCGGCCGGGCGGAATGGTCGCCGCGCACGAGGAGTTCGAGCACGGCATCACGGAGTACGCGGTGCCGGTGAGGGACGGCGAGGGCCGGATCTGCGCGGCGCTCGCCGTCCTCGGCAGACTGACGGACCTCAGGCCGGGGGAAGAGGCGATCCGCGCCGATCTGACTGCTGCGGCCGTCGCTCTCGGGCGGCTCGTCGACACGGGCGCGCCATAGCCGACGGGCGGCGTCGGGCGGGCGTTGACCTTGACCTTGGGGGAGGCCCCAGCATCGGGGGACCGGGGGAAGGTGCCCGGGACGAGGAGGGGCGGACATGGGTCTGCTGACCATCGGGGCGTTCGCGAAGGCGTCCCGGCTGTCGCCGAAGGCGCTGCGGCTCTACGACGAGCTGGGACTGCTGGCCCCGGCCCGCGTCGACCCGGTGACGGGCTATCGGCTCTACGCGCCCGAGCAGCTTGAACGGGCCCGGCTGGTGGTCTGGTTGCGCCGTCTGGGCATGCCGCTGGCCCGTATCGGCGAGGTCTGCGACCTCTGCGAGTCGGACGCGGACGCGGCGGCGCGGGAGGTCCGGGCCTTCTGGGCCCGGGCCGAGGCCGAGACCGCGGCCCGGCGGGACCTGGCCGCCTTCCTCATCGACCATCTGTCGTGGAAGGACCCTGCCATGTCTCCGACGTCTTCGACCGCCGAGCCCTTGAACATCCGTTACGCCGCACGCTCCGACACCGGCCTGGTCCGCGAGAGCAACCAGGACACCGCCTACGCCGGGCCGCGCCTGCTCGCCGTCGCCGACGGCTTCGGCGTGGCCGGAGCCCCGGCCGGCGAGGCCGCCGTGCAGGTGCTCAAACGCCTGGGCGCCGAGGGCGTCGGCGCGGGCGTCCCGGCGGGCGACCTGCTCAACGCGCTGGAGGACGCCGTCGAGCGGGCGGGCCGGGCGGTACGCGATATCGCCGGAGCCGGCCCCGCGCCTCATGAGGTGGGCACGACGCTCACCGCGATGCTGTGGACCGGCTCCCGGCTCGCCCTGGTGCACATCGGTGACTCCCGCGCCTATCTGCTGCGGGACGGTGAGCTCTTCCAGATCACCCACGACCACACCTTCGTCCAGTCGATGGTCGACGAAGGGCGCCTCAGCCCCGAGGAGGCCACCTCCCATCCACAGCGCTCGCTGCTGCTGCGGGCTCTGACGGGAGGGGCGGGAGG
>NZ_MUNE01000704.1 GCF_002154605.1 Streptomyces milbemycinicus
TCGCGGAGGTCTACGCGAGCGACGACGCGAAGGAGAAGTTCGTGACCGACTTCGTCGCGGCGTGGGCCAAGGTGATGGACCTCGACCGATTCGACCTCGTCTGACACGACGTGTTCGAGGTGTGATCCGGCCTCGTCCGGTTCATGACCGACTCATGACGTCCAGGTCGGCCCGTGGTGGCCGACCTGGACGTTCTTCTTTGATCCCGAGCCGGACGTGTTCTCACAGCGGCAGGGGACGGTTCTCGACGACGCTCTTCATGACGAGGGTGGAACTGAGGCGCTGGACACCGGGGAGGGTGGCCAGGCGGTCGTCGTAGAGCTTCTGGAAGGCGGCCAGGTCGCGGGTGACGACGCGCAGGAGGTAGTCGGGGTCGCCGAAGAGACGCTGGGCCTGCATGACATGCGGGATGTCCACGACGGCCTGTTCGAAGGCGGCGACGGTGTCGCGGTCCTCGTAGCGCATGGTCACGAACACGAGCGCTTCGAAGGTCAGGCCGAGGACATCGGCGTCGAGCTGCGCGCGGTAGCCGCTGATCGCACCGGAGTGTTCCAGAGCGCGCAGCCGGCGGTGGCAGGGCGAGACGCTGAGCCGGACACGTTCGGCGAGTTCGGTGACGGTGAGACGGCCATCGCGCTGCAGCTCGGCAAGGATCTTCCGATCGACCTCATCCATGAGGAAGATTCTTCCACTGTCAGCCCATGATCGTGGAAATGTTGAAAACACATTCCGGCCCTACGCGCCTAATCTCCCTCTCGGAAGCCGAGAGTGAGAAAAGGAGCCAGGCCATGGCGGTCGGAAGTGTCATCGCGTTCTGGGGGGTGTCCTTCCTGCTGGTACTGGTCCCGGGAGCGGACTGGGCGTACGCGATCGCGGCCGGGCTGCGCGACCGTACGGTGCTGCCCGCGGTGGGTGGGCTGCTGGCCGGGTACGTGGCGCTGACCGCGGTGGTCGCCGGGGGAGTGGCGACGGTGGTGGCTCGGTCGCCGCTGGTGCTGACCGTGCTGACGGCGGTGGGCGCGGCGTATCTGGTGTGGCTGGGGACAGCCACCCTGGCCCGGCCTTCCGCCCCGACGGCGGGTGCGGAGGAGAGCGCCGGCTCGTGGCTGCGGCGGGCGGTGAAAGGCGCGGGGATCAGCGGTCTCAACCCGAAGGCGCTGTTGTTGTTCCTGGCGCTGCTGCCACAGTTCATCGCCCAGGGGGCGACCTGGCCGGTCGCGGCGCAGATCGCCTTCCTGGGGCTGGTGCACACGGCCAACTGCGCCGCGGTCTACACGGGAGTGGGCACGGCGGCGCGGCTGGTGCTGCGGGCCCGCCCGACGGCGGCGCGGGCGGTGATCCGCTGCTCAGGCGCCGCGATGGTGGCCATCGGGGCGCTGCTGCTGGTGGAGCGGCTGCTCAGTTAGGGGTCGGTTCGGCGATGCGCTTCAGGACTTCGGCTGGCAGAAGCGGATGTTGTTGCCGAAGGGGTCGCGGAGGCCGCAGTCGATTCCGTACGGGCGATCGGTGGGCTCCTCGGTGAACTCGACGCCCCGGGCCAGCAGCGTCTCGTATGTCTTGCGGCAGTTGTCCGTGCTGAAGAAGAGCGTGCCGGCCGTCGCGCCCTTGGTCACCAGCTCGCGGACCTGCTCCGCCGTCTCCTCGGACATCGACGGAGGGCCCGGCTTCTCCAGCAGGATTTCGCGCTCCGGGTGCCCGGGGACGCAGACGGTCAGCCAGCGCATGAAGCCCAGCGGGATGTCGGCGCTGACCTCCAGTTCGAGCTTGCCGACGTAGAAGTCGAGGGCCTCGTCCTGGTCGAGGACGTAGATGGTCGAGTGCGTGATGGCGTTGAACATGCGCATCACGCTACTCGGCCGGCCGGGCGGAAACTTATCCAAAACTGCTCAGGATGCCCGCCGCCCACTCCTCAGTCGTCACCGACGCACGCGTCAGCGAACGGCCGCCATCCGGCTCGCCATCGCGTGTTCGAGCAAGGTGACGAGGACGAGTTTGCTGGACTCGCGGGAGCGGGCGTCACACATCACCACCGGTACATGTGTGTCGAGGTCGAGCGCATAGCGGACCTCTTCGACGTCGTAGTCACTGGCTCCGTCGAAGCGGTTGACTGCGACGACGAACGATGTGCCGCGGTGCTCGAAGTAGTCGACGGCGGGGAAGGAGTCCTCGATTCTTCGTGTGTCGGCCAGCACGATGGCTCCGAGTGCGCCGAGGGCCAGCTCGTCCCACATGAACCAGAAGCGGTTCTGCCCGGGTGTGCCGAAGAGGTACAACACGAGGTCCTGGCTGATCGTGATCCGGCCGAAGTCCATGGCCACGGTCGTGGTGGTCTTTCCCTCCACCCCGCTGAGATCGTCCACGCCCTCGCTCGTCTGCGTGATCACCTCCTCGGTCTGCAGCGGGGAGATCTCGCTGACGGCACCGACCATCGTGGTCTTCCCGGCGCCGAACCCGCCGGCGATCAGGATCTTGACCGCCGTCGGGAGGCTGCCGGTGCCGGGATATGGCTCAGAGCCTGCGAATTCCATCGAGCACCGCCTGAAGTACGTGGATTTCCGGGGCCTCCGCCAGCGCGATCGGTGCGCGGGTGTGGATGGCCCCCATGTCGAGTAGGTCTCCGAGCAGGACCTTGGCCACTGTCGCGGGCATGTCCAGCCGAGCGGCAATCTCGGCGACGGAGAGCGGGGCGCCGGTGCACATGCGCAGGATCATGATGTGCTCCGGCTCGAGACCGTGGCGTGCCGTATCGGTGTTCGTGGCGATGATCAGGGTGATCAGGTTGAACTCGTCCCGAGTGGGCCGGGTCCGGCCGCCGGTTCTCGCGAACGAGCGCACGATGGGGCCTGCGTCCACGTCCCACCATGATTCCTCCGGTTCGGACATGGGTCCTCACCTCAGAAGGGCGACGGCGAAACGGCAGCCGCCTGTCGTGGCGCCGCGGCGAGGTATTCACCGACACGCTTGACGATCAGGTTCATCTCGTAGGCGACGAGACCGACGTCGATATCGGCCTCACCGAGGATGGCGAGGCAGGCACCTCGTCCCGCACCGGTCACAAACAGAAAACAGCTCTCCAGCTCGACGATCGTCTGCCGTACGAGCCCTCCGCCGAAGCGTCGTCCGACGCCCCCGGCCAGGCTCTGGAAACCCGAGGCGACGGCCGACATGTGTTCGGCGTCCTCACGGCCGAGATCGCGCGAGTGAGCGATCACCAGTCCGTCGGCCGACAACACGAGGACATGCCTGGTCCGGGGGACCCGCCGGACGAGGTCGTCCAGCATCCAGTGGAGGTCGTTGGCTTGCTTCGGCATCTGTGTCATCGCGGGTCCCACTGCCCTTCTCCGGCCGGCCAGTGCCCGGCCACATCGTCTTGTCCGCTGCCCTGTTCCTGCTGCTGCTCCGCGTCGGCACGCCCCCGGTACGACTGGCGCTGGTACATCGCCATCATCCGGCGGGCGTCCTCGGCCGACCGCTCCGCGGGCCCTGCCTCGGGCTCCGTGGCCACGGGATGGAGCAGCTGCGGTTCCATGCTCGCCTGACGGACACGGCGAGGCAGCTGTCTCGACCTTCGCTGTGGCCGCTCCGGACGCGCGGCGTCCGGGGGATCGTTGCGTTTGGGCGGGACATGGTCGGGCACGTGCGGCTCCTCCCGGCGGGGCGGCGACGTCCCCAGGCGCGGTGCCGCAGTTCCGGCCATCGCCTCGGCGCGGTCGTGGATCGGGGTGTTGGTCTCGGCCTCCGTCACCTCGAGGAGCTCCGGCGGCGCCAGCACGATGGCCGAGGTCCCGCCGTACGGGGAGGGGCGCAGGGTGACCATGATGTTGTGGCGGGCCGCCAGCCGTGCGACGACGAACAGACCGAGACGGGTGTCGTGCGTGAAGCCCATGACATTGAACTCGGGTGCCGCCGCCAGCAGGCGGTTGGCCTCCTCGCGGACCTCTTCGGTCATGCCGATGCCACGGTCCTCGATCTCGATCCCGAGCCCCTTGGGCACAACCTCGGCGTGAATCTGCACGCTCGTATGCGGCGGGGCGAACGTCGTCGCGTTCTCGACCAGCTCGGACAGCAGGTGCATCATGTCGCCCGCCACCGGGCCGGCGAGCCTGACCTCGGGAATACCGGCCAGCTTGACCCGGGAGTAGTCCTCGGTCTGCGAGGCGGCTCCGCGCAGAATCTCGGCCAGCCGCACCGGCTGACGCCAGCGCCGGGCGGGGATCGCGCCGCCGAGGATGGACAGGTTCTCGGAGTTGCGCCGCATCCGCGTGGCGAGGTGATCCACCCGGAACAGTTCGGCGAGCAGATCGGGATCCTCGTTTCCGCGCTCCAGCGTGTCCAGCAGGGCGAGCTGCCGGTGCACCAGCCCCTGGCTGCGCTGTGCGAGGTTGAGGAACACGCGGCTGATGCCCTCGCGCGTTTCGGCCTGCTCGATCGCCGCGCGTACGGCGATCCGCTGGGCCGTGGCGAACGCGCCGGCGACCTGCCCGATCTCGTCCGAGCCGTGTCCGACTTCGGGGACGGCCTCGGCGAGCTCGACCTTGTCGCCCTTCTGCAGCCGGGCGATCACTTCGGGCAGTTGCTCATCGGCCAGCCGCAGCGTCGCACCGCGCAGCTCCCGGAGCCGGCGGATCAGCGCCCGGGAGATGAGCACGGAGATCAGCACGGCCAGCGCGATGGCCAGCAGGGCTCCCACGCTGGTCACGATCACCGAGGTCATCAGGGTGTCGGCGCGGTCGTTGACGTATCCGACCGCGAAGTCCACCTGGTCCAGGGTGAGCTGCTGCAGGTTCTCCGCCACCTGGAGCATCGACGTCTGCCAGCGCTCGAAACCGGTCGGAATCCGGCCGGACTTCATGGCCGACTGCTCCGCGGCGGCCAGCGCCTTCCACTCGGGCCCGGTGGTGACCGCCTGATAGCGCTTGGCCTGTGCTCCGCGCAGTGCCGGCGCCACCACCTTCCACTGCTCCTGCTGCACACCGACGAGCCGGTTGAACTGTCGCTGCTCCTCGGCAGACATGCCGTTCGGCGACGACAGTCCCGCGGACAGCACGGCGTTCTGCCGGGCAAGGCCCTCAAGAGCACGGAACAGAGTCGCGGCGGTCGTGGCCTCGTTGAGCGACTTGGCGTCGTTGGTCAGCCGGGCTTCCGCCTCGAAGTACGACATGCCGGTGGCCAGGGCGCCGGTGTAGAACGCGTAGGCGTCGCCGTGGTTCACCTTGCGTGCGTCGACCTGCTGCCGAAATCCCGGCAGCATCCCGAGGCCCTTGCTGATGTCCGCGAAGATTCGCTTGAGAGCGGGCGGGTTGTGCTTGACCACCGGCGCGGCCGCCTTGCGCATCGCCGCGAGCTTCCGGTCGGTGTCCGCGCGCTGCCGCGCCAGCGCCCCCCGGCCCGCTCCGGGCCGGGCCAGGTAGATCATCGACAGCCGGCGCTCCTCCTGAAGCGCCACCATCGCGGTCTCGCTCGTGACCCCTACCCGTTCCACATCCCGCACGGTCTGCCGCAGATCGAGCGCCTGGTCGAGCCCGTTGGCCGTGTAGGTGCCCCACAGCGCCGCCAGGGCCACGCTCGGGACGAGCACCAGGACGAGGACGCGGCTCCGGATCGACCAGGGGCCTCGAAGTCGGCGTGGCCGCAGAAGGGTCCGCCGACGGGCCGCGCGCTGTCTGACCCGGCCCCGTTTCGCGCGTCTACCGGCGTTCGGTGCGGCCGTCCCCCTTGGCGGGGTGGGTTGCGGGGGCGAATC
>NZ_MUNE01000705.1:0-330 GCF_002154605.1 Streptomyces milbemycinicus
CGACACCCGCGCCCCCTCCTCCGCCGCCCCGCCTCACCTTCCGCTTCCCCATCATCTGAGGACCTCCACGAGCCGTCGTGTAACCCGCGTGCCAGAGCTGACTTACCGGTACGTAGGGACGGATAGTGACATGCCGTACCGCAATCCGACAGAGTCACGCGCCGATCAGCTCCCCCATAACCTCCACGCAACCGGAACCGGGGCCTCCCTGGGCCACCACCCTGACGGCCGAGGTTCACCCTCCGTTCACTCACGCCCATCGGCTGCTTCACCTGATCTGCCTAATTTCAGCCCTACAAACGTGCTGGCCGCGCCCATGGCGTGACGGGC
>NZ_MUNE01000705.1:358-7592 GCF_002154605.1 Streptomyces milbemycinicus
TTCGCGCCATTGCCGCCGGTGCCCTTGCCGTCTCCGGCGCCCTGGTGCTCACCGCCTGCGGCTCCGACGACAACACCGGTTCCTCGAGCGGTGGCGGCGGCACCAAGACCGACGCCAGCAACATCAAGTGCGAGGGCAAGGGCCAGCTGCTGGCGTCCGGGTCGTCCGCCCAGAAGAACGCCATGGACCTGTGGGTCAAGAACTTCGGCGCGGCCTGCAAGGACATCAAGATCAACTACAAGGCCACCGGCTCCGGCGCGGGCATCCAGGAGTGGCTGCAGGGCAAGACCGCCTTCGCGGGCTCCGACTCGGCGCTCAAGCCCGAAGAGGTCGCCTCCTCCAAGAAGATGTGCAAGACCGGCCAGGGCGTCAACCTGCCGATGGTCGGCGGCCCGATCGCGGTCGGCTTCAACGTCCCCGGCGTGGACAAGCTGACCCTGGACGCCAAGACCCTCGGCGAGATCTTCGACTCGAAGATCACGAAGTGGAACGACAGCGCGATCAAGAACCTGAACAAGGGCGTCAACCTGCCGGACCTCAAGATCCAGGCGTTCCACCGCTCGGACGACTCCGGCACCACGGACAACTTCACCAAGTACCTCAAGGCCGCCGCCCCCTCGGCGTGGCCGCACGAGCCGGGCAAGGCCTGGGAGGGCAAGGGCGGCCAGGCCGCGGACGGCTCCGCGGGCGTCTCCTCGCAGGTGAAGCAGGTCTCCGGCGCGATCTCGTACTTCGAGCTGTCGTACGCGACCGCCAGCAGCATCAAGACCGTGGACCTGAACACCGGCGCCTCCGCCCCGGTCCAGGCCACCGTCGACAACGCCTCCAAGGCCATCTCCGAGGCCAAGGTCAAGGGCACCGGCAAGGACCTGGCCCTCGACCTGGCCTACGACACCAAGGCAGAGGGCGCGTACCCGATTACGCTGGTGACGTACGAGATCGCCTGTGACAAGGGCAACAACGCCGACACCCTTGCCGCCACCAAGTCGTTCCTGACCTACGTCGCGAGCGAGGACGGCCAGGCCTCTCTGAAGGAGCTCGGCTACGCCCCGCTGCCGGCCGAGATCGCCACGAAGGTCCGCGAGAGCGTCGCGAGCCTCTCCTGACCCGAGTGCGGCCGGCTCCGACATCCCGGAGCCGGCCGCACCGTCCGGTGCACCGCCGCGCAAGGAGCCACACACCCTCTGGCTCCGCAGACCGGAGAACCCATGAAAACGGATATAGAACCTACATCCCCCACAGAACCGCCCGCGCTGGCCAGCTCTCGTGGCACCGGCCGCATCGGCGACAAAGTCTTCCTCGGTCTCTCCCGAGGGTCCGGAATCCTGCTGCTGGTGATCATGGCCGCCATCGCGGCCTTTCTCACCGTGCGCGCGGTTTCCGCCATCTCCGACGACCACGGCAACTTCCTGACCACCTTCGAGTGGAACACCAGTAGCCGCCCGATGGTCTTCGGTATCGCCGTGCTCGTCTACGGCACGATCGTCAGCTCGATCATCGCGATGCTGATCGCGGTCCCGGTCGCGGTCGGCATCGCGCTGTTCATCTCGCACTACGCGCCGCGCCGGCTGGCCACCCCGGTCGCCTACGTCATCGACCTGCTCGCGGCGGTCCCCAGCATCGTCTACGGCCTGTGGGGGGCGCTCTTCCTCGTCCCGCACCTGACCGGCCTGTACAAGTGGCTCGACGACTACCTGGGCTGGACCAAGATCTTCGAGTACAACGACGGCACCCCGCGCTCCCTGTTCACCGTGGGCATCCTGCTGGCGATCATGATCATCCCGATTGTCACCAGCGTCAGCCGCGAGGTCTTCCGCCAGGTCCCGCAGATGCACGAGGAGGCCGCGCTGGCTCTCGGCGCGACCCGCTGGGAAGTCATCCGGATGTCGGTCCTCCCCTTCGGCCGCTCCGGCATCATCAGCGCCTCCATGCTGGGCCTGGGCCGCGCGCTCGGCGAGACGATGGCCGTGGCCACCGTGCTGTCCCCCAACTACCTGATCAACGCCAGCCTGCTGGACCCGGGCGGCGGCACCTTCGCCCAGAACATCGCCAGCCACTTCAAGGAGGCCGACGGCCCCGCGCGTGACGCGCTGATCGCCTCCGGTCTGGTGCTGTTCGTCATCACGCTGCTGGTGAACGGCGCCGCGCGGCTGATCATCGCCCGCCGCAAGGAGTACTCGGGAGCCGCTGCGTGAGTAATGCAGTCATCGACAAGAGCGCGGTGGCCGGCGACGCCCCGCGGCCGGGCCTCAAGCAGCCCCGGCTGCCCAAGTGGACCCCGATCGGCCTGGCGCTGATCTCGGTGGGCCTGGGCTGCGGCATCGGCGTCGCCGGCGATCTGAGCAGCAAGACCCAGTGGGGTCTGATCGCCGCGCTGCTGTTCGTGCTCATCTCCTTCACCCTGACCACCAAGGTCGAGGGCTCCCGCCAGGCCAAGGACAAGCTGGCCACCAGCCTGATCTGGGTCTGCTTCCTGCTCGCGGTGATCCCGCTGGTCTCGCTGATCTGGGAGACCGTCGACCGGGGCCGCACGGTCCTCGACGGCTACTTCCTCGGCCACTCCATGGAGGGCGTGCAGACGATCCTCCCCGGCGGCGGCGTGTACCACGCGATCATCGGCACGCTGGAGCAGGTCGGCATCGCCACCGCCATCGCGGCCCCGATCGGCCTGCTGACCGCCGTCTACCTGGTGGAATACGGACGCGGCAAGCTCGCCAAGGCCGTGACCTTCTTCGTGGACGTCATGACCGGTGTCCCCTCGATCGTCGCCGGTCTGTTCATCCTCACCTTCTGGATCATCATCCTGGACTTCGACTACTCCGGCTTCGCAGGCGCGATGGCCCTGGCCATCCTGATGATGCCGATCGTCGTCCGCTCGACGGAGGAAATGCTCAAGCTCGTCCCGAACGAGCTGCGCGAGGCCTCACTCGCACTGGGCGTGCCCAAGTGGCGCACCATCCTCAAGGTGGTGCTGCCCACCGCGATCGGCGGAATCATCACCGGTGTGATGCTCGCGGTCGCCCGTATCGCCGGTGAGTCGGCCCCGATCATGCTGCTGGTGTTCGGCGCCACGGGGATCAACAACAACCCCTTCGACGGCGCGCAGTCCTCGCTCCCGTACTACGTGTACGAGCAGTGGCAGCTCGGTAACGATGCCTCGTACAACCGAGCATGGGCGGCGGCGCTCGTCCTGATCGCCTTCGTCATGATCCTCAACCTGCTCGCCCGCGGTATCGCCCGCTGGAAGGCACCGAAGTCCGGCCGCTGAGGCCACGCCACGAAGAAGAGAAGTGATTCACATGGCCAAGCGCATCGACGTCAGCGGCCTCACCGCCTACTACGGCACCCACAAGGCCATCGAGGACATCTCGATGACCGTCGAGCCCCGCTCGGTGACGGCCTTCATCGGCCCGTCGGGCTGCGGCAAGTCCACCTTCCTGCGCACCCTGAACCGGATGCACGAGGTCACCCCCGGTGGCCGGGTCGAGGGCAAGGTGATGCTGGACGACGAGAACCTGTACGCCACGGGCGTCGACCCGGTCTCCGTGCGGCGTACGGTCGGCATGGTCTTCCAGCGCCCGAACCCCTTCCCCACCATGTCGATCTTCGAGAACGTCGCGGCGGGGCTGAAGCTCAACGGCTCGTACAAGAAGAGCGAGCTGGAGGGCATCGTCGAGAAGTCCCTCAAGGGCGCCAACCTGTGGAACGAGGTCAAGGACCGGCTCAACAAGCCGGGCGCCGGCCTCTCCGGCGGCCAGCAGCAGCGGCTGTGCATCGCCCGCGCCATCGCGGTCGAGCCGCAGGTGCTGCTGATGGACGAGCCGTGCTCGGCGCTCGACCCGATCTCCACACTCGCCATCGAGGACCTGATCGGTGAGCTCAAGGAGCGCTTCACGATCGTCATCGTGACGCACAACATGCAGCAGGCGGCGCGCGTCTCGGACCGCACGGCCTTCTTCAACCTGGCGGGCGTCGGCCAGCCGGGCAAACTCATCGAGATCGACGAGACCGAGCGGATCTTCTCCAACCCGTCCGTCCAGGCGACCGAGGACTACATCTCGGGCCGCTTCGGCTGACGCACCGCCTCCCGCCGGCGGCGTGCCGACGGCGGAGGAGGAACGTCCTGTGGTGCTGCATGGCGGTGCCACCACAGGACGAAGGGCCCGCCCCCGATCACCTCGGGGGCGGGCCCGCTGCCTTTTGGTATGCGTACGTCAGCCGAAGGCCAGGTTGACGATCCAGTAGCTGAGCGCGGCGACACCGGCCGCCGCCGGCATGGTGATGAACCAGCCGAGGATGATGTTCTTCGCCACGCCCCAGCGCACCGCGTTCACCCGCTTGGTCGCGCCGACACCCATGATCGCCGAGGTGATGACATGGGTCGTCGAGATCGGCGCCTGGAACATAAACGAAGCGGTGTACATGACCGAGGCCGCCGTGGTCTCCGCCGCGAATCCCTGCGGCGGGTCGAGCTCGATGATCCGGCGGCCCAGTGTGCGCATGATGCGCCAGCCGCCCGCGTACGTACCGAGCGAGAGCATCGCGGCGCAGGCGATCTTCACCCACACCGGAATCGCGTCGCCCTCGTCCTCCACACCGGCGATGACCAGGGCCATCACCACGACACCCATGGTCTTCTGGGCGTCCTGCAGACCGTGGCCGAGCGCCATGGCCGCCGCCGAGACGGTCTGGGCTATGCGGAAGCCGCGCTTTGCCTTGTGCGGGTTGGCGTTCCGGAACATCCACAGGATGGCCACCATCACGAAGTAGCCCAGCACCAGACCGACGACGGGCGACAGGAACATCGGGATGACGACCTTCTCCACCACCCCGCTCCAGTGAACGGTGCTGGACCCGGCGAGGGCCGCGCCCACCAGGCCGCCGAACAGGGCGTGCGAGGAGGACGACGGAAGGCCGAAGTACCAGGTCACCATGTTCCAGGTGATCGCGCCCACCAGCGCCGCGAACAAGATCATCATGCCTTGGCCGCCGGTCGGGGTGGCGATCAGGCCCTCACTGACGGTCTTGGCGACCCCGCTGCCCAGGAAGGCGCCCGCGAGATTCATCACCGCGGCCATCGCGAGCGCCGCCCGCGGGGTCAGCGCCCGGGTGGAGACGGAGGTGGCGATGGCGTTCGCCGAATCATGGAAGCCGTTGGTGTACGTGAAGAAGAGCGCGACCGCAATGGTCACGACAAGCGCGAAGGTGTCCATGCCGAGGCTCAGGACTCCTTGACGGCGATCGTCTCGACCGTGTTGGCCACATGCTCGAAGGCGTCGGCCGCCTCCTCGAGCACATCCACGATCTGCTTGAGCTTGAGCACCTCGATGGCGTCGTACTTGCCGTTGAACAGGTGCGCCAGCAGCTTGCGGTGGATCTGGTCCGCCTGGTTCTCGAGACGGTTGACCTCGATCCAGTACTCGGTGAGGTTCGTCATGGTGCGCAGGTTCGGCATCGCCTCGGCGGTCAGCTCCGCGGCCCGCGCCAGTACCTCGATCTGCTGCTCGACCCCCTTGGGCAGCTCCTCTATCTGGTAGAGGACGACCAGGTCGACGGCCTCCTCCATGAAGTCCATGATGTCGTCGAGGGAGGAGGCGAGGGAGTAGATGTCCTCGCGGTCGAACGGCGTGATGAAGGAGGAGTTCAGCTGGTGGAAGATCGCGTGGGTCGCGTCGTCCCCCGCGTGCTCCGCGGCCCGCATGCGTTCGGCGAGCTCGGTACGAGCGGAGGAGTCCGCCCCGAGCAGTTCCATCAGGAGTTTCGAGCCGGTAACGATGTTGTCCGCGGAAGCCGCGAACATGTCGTAGAAGCTCGTCTCCCTGGGGGTCAGACGAAAGCGCACTGGGGATCCTTGGAATGCATCGGGGTCTGTCTCGTTGATGCTAGGTGCATCATCCGGCCACGGTAACCGGCGTTCCCCAGTGTGACCCATAGGGCAGAGTGCTTATCACAGGGACCCGGTCCAACCAGGCAGACCCGGTACCATATACCCAGCCGGGGTATATGCGGACATTTGCGAACAACGGGAGGGCGCCATGACCACCACGGCAGCCGACAACACCGCCCCCGCCGAGGGCGAGCAGCGGAGCCAGGCGCCCGAGCCCGAGGCGGAGGCCACCCCCACCCTCGCCGAGCACACCGGCCACGGCTATGCCAAGCAGAAGGACCAGCACCTCAAGCGACTGCGCCGCATCGAGGGCCAGATCCGGGGCCTGCAGCGGATGGTCGAGGAGGACGTCTACTGCATCGACATACTCACCCAGGTCTCCGCGAGCACCAAGGCGCTGCAGTCCTTCGCGCTGCAACTCCTGGAGGAGCATCTGCGCCACTGCGTGGCGGCGGCCGCCGTCAAGGGCGGCGAAGAGGTCGACGCCAAGGTCGCCGAGGCCACCGCCGCCATCGCCCGGCTGCTGCGGACCTGACGGCGCCGCCGCCCAGCCGCCCTCGCTCAGCCGCCCCCCGCTGGGCCTTCCGGCCCTGGCCCTTCGACACCGGGCCCTTCGGCACCCGGCCCTTCGACACCGGGCCCTTCGGCACCCGGCTCTCCGGCCTTGCCGGCGGACCACCGCCGTCGGCGCTACGGCCGGGCGCCCTCACCCTCGGCTGGATTTGATCGGTCCTCCGCCACCTGGAGCACCTCGTCGATACGGTCCGGACTGAGCCTTTCCTCGTCCGCGCTCGACGCAGCGATCATCAACTCACCGTAGAGATCGATCTCGACGAGGGCCACGGGGTCCGGGCCCGACGAGCCGCGACGCGCAACCACGTGTTTCACCTCCTCCTGCGAGCATCTGCGAGCACTTCCGAGCAGCGGCTTCCCAGCGTAGGGATCGGTACACACTCCGCGCATGGCACGGATGGACCATTTCACGGGGCTGAACGGCATGCGCTGGCTAGGTCTGGGGGGATCCAACCCTTCCTGTGTAAATATCCGATGATTTAGGGAGCGTCACGGCGGCCGGTGCGCCGAAGTCGTACAGCTCGATGGTGGAGGCCACCCCCAGCGTCCGCCGTACGCTCTGGGGGCCGGGGGTGCTCCGATTGCCCGGCGCACCCTGGGCGGCGTCACCGCCCTGCCCCGATTGCCCGGCCCCGCTCCGGCCTCCGCTCGCGGTTCCGCCTCTGGTTCCGGTTCCATCGCCCTGGCCGGACTGACCGGACTGGCCGCCCTGGCTGCCCTGGCCGGACCGGCCATCTTGACCAGACTGCCCGCCCTGCCCGTCCTGCCCGTCCT
>NZ_MUNE01000706.1 GCF_002154605.1 Streptomyces milbemycinicus
CGCCGCAAGCTGCGTGCGGCGGGCAGCGGCCTGACGATCGGTACGGCACGGGGAACCGGACACCGCCTGTCATGAGCCGTGCCGTCCGTGCCGTCCGTGCCTTCCGGGTCCGCCGTGCCTTCCGGGTCCGCCGTGCCTTCCGTGCCTTCCGGGTCTTCCGTCGCCTTGCCCCCCGTACCTTGCGCGGCCGGCTCTCTCTCGTGGCGCTCACCATCGCCACCCTGCTCATGACGATCCTGACCGTGGTGTTCAACGTCGCGATGGACCGGCACCTGCGGCACCAGGCGGACGACGAACTGCGCAACCGAGCGGCAGCCGTGGCCACGACCATCGACACCAGCGGCTCCCGGGTACGAGTACTGGAAACCGTCAACGACCGCCTCCTCGACGCGAACGTCTGGACCTACGCCGGAACCCGTCCGCTGGAGCAGCCGCCGTCCGTCACGGCCGACAGCCCGCTCACCCGGGCTGCCGACCGGCTGGCAGCGCAACGGAAGCATGCCTGCACGACCGTCCACGCCCACGGTGACCGGCCGGTCCGGCTGTGCTCCCACCCCATCGCCGGCCGCCATGCCACTGCCACCGTCGTCACCGCGCTGGACATGACTCCGTACCGCAGTTCGGCCGACACCCTGCTGCTGGGGTCGCTCATTCTGGACGCGGTGATGCTCGGCTGCACGTACGTCCTCACCCGCCTGACCGTCGGCCGGGCACTGCGCCCGGTGCGGACGATGACCGACCAGGCCACCCAGCGGAGCGCCGTGGGCTCCGACGAGCGCTTCGGCGCGGAGGACCAGCCGGCCGAACTCGCCCGCCTCGGAGCCTCACTGGACGAGCTCCTGGACCGCATACGCACCGTACTGCGCCACGAGCAGCAGCTGACGGGAGAGCTGTCGCACGAACTGCGCACACCGCTCACCCGGATCATCATGGAACTCGACTGGTGGCGGGCCCGCCCCCGCACGGACGCCGAGACCCGCGCTGCCCAAGAGGTGATCGCCGAGGCCGCCCAGTCCATGCGCACCATCTGCGACACTCTTCTGAACGACGCCCGCGAGAATGCCCTGAACCCGTCGACGGCCCCCGGAACGACCGACGTCGTGCCCATCTTGGACAGCCTGCTCCAGCAGGTCGACACACCGGACCACGTGAAGACCGCTGTGAATGCAGGAGCCCCGGTGCTGGAGGCGGGGGTCGCACCCGCTCTCCTCGAACGGATCCTCAGCCCCCTGCTCGCCAACGCCGTCCGCTACGCCGATTCTCGCGTGACCGTGTCCGCGCGGCGCATCCCCGGCGCCGTGCGGATCGACGTCGTCGACGACGGCCCCGGGGTACCGGAGGCGTTCGTGGGCGAGCTGTTCCAGCCCGGCCGCCGCGCCGACTCCGGCGACGGTCACGACGGCGCGGGCCTGGGGCTGCCACTCGCACGACGTCTGGCCCGCGCCGTCGGCGGCGAGGTGTCCTACGACCCCGGACACGCGCCCGGGGCCAGGTTCACGGTCAGCCTGCCTGCCGGGTGACCGGCTCCCGCTGCTCCTGCACCGGTGCGGCGGCGGTCCGGCGCTCCTGTGCGTGGGCGAAGGCCATCAGGCCGAACAGAATGGCGAGCAGGACGGCGGACGAGCCCGCGGTACCGAGATCCAGGCCGCCCTTGGCGACCGGCTTGGTGAGGAAGTCGCCCGCGGTGGCACCCAGTGGGCGGGTGAGGACGAAGGCGATCCAGAACAGCAGCACATTCGGCACCACGGGCACCTTCATGAGCGCCACGAGCACGGCGAGCACCCCGGTCACGAGCAGCGCACCACCGGCGTAGCCGAGGCCGGAGCTGTCGGACAGAAAGTCGCCCATGGAGGTGCCGAGGGTGTTTGACACGAGGATCGCCGACCAGAACAGCGCCTCGCCCTTGAAGGTGACGATGTCGCGAATCTGGAACGTCATCCCGCTCAGCTTCCAGGCGAGGAAGATCGCCAGAAGGATCGAGATCAGGATCGCCGCTCCGGCGGGGTAGCCGAGCCCGAGGCCCTGAGGGCCCCAGCCCAGCTTCGTCGCGCCGTTCGAGAGGTACTTCCCGCTGGCGTCGCGGTTCATGAAGTCGGACATCGTGGTGCCCGCCATGCTGGTCGACAGGATCACGGTCCAGTAGAAGAACGGGTTGTAGCGGCTGGATCGCAGCTGGACCACCAGTGTGACCACGAAGATCAGGAACAGGGCGATCGTGGTGAGGAAGTAGCCCAGCTTCAGGGTCTGCGCGAAGAGGTCGCCCGCCGTCTCGCCCAGAGTCGTCGCGGCGATCTTCATGATCCAGAAGATCAGCGTGACTTCGGGCAACTTCTTCATGACCGACTTGGTCGTACTCGACGTACTCGCCACGTCGAGTTCGGTGAGGATCTCCGATTTCGCCAACTCAACTTCTCCTGTCCGGTCGAACGACAGAGCGCTCGCCCCGGACCCGGGACGAGCGCCCTGTTGAGATGAGCCGGCCACCGGCGGCGGCCGAGATTTCCGACCATGGCACAGAGAGCCTGAACGCATCCTGAACGCCGACCGGCCGGCAGGTCAGGCCACGAGTCAGGCGGCCCGCTCCGGCTCGGTGACGTCCTTGCGCGTCACACCCAGGTACATGACCAGACCGAGGATGACCCCCAGGAACAGCGCGCTGGTGATCACGGTGCCCAGGCCCAGGCCGCCGTCTCCGGTCGGCTGGGAGAGGTAGTCGCCGATCGAGGCGCCGAGCGGCCGGGTGAGGATGTACGCGATCCAGAAGCTCCACACCGCGTCGAGACCGAGTGTGAAGTGGGCGACGGCAACCGCGGCGATGGCCAGGGCGAACAGGACGGCGGACAGCCAGTAGCCGAGATCCATGCGCTCGGAGACCAGGTCGCCGGCCGCGGTGCCCAGGGCGAAGGTGAACAGCACCGCGAGCCAGTAGAAGGACTCGCGGCCAGTGGTGTCGATGCTGTGGATGGACAGCGTCCGCTCACGCCGGTACCAGACGGCGAACACCACCGCGAGGACGATGGCGAACACCGTCGTACTGGTCTCCAGCGGCACGCCCATGTTGTCGGTGAGATTGTCGCTGATCAGAGTGCCGACGACGCTGATCAGGGCCACGGCGAGCCAGTACACGCCCGCCCGGTACGCACGCGTACGGAACTGCACCACCAGCACCACGGCCAGCAACGCGCTCATCAGCACCGACACACCGGTGAGTCCGAGCCCGGCCTTCTCGTTCAGCAGATCGGCCGCAGTCTCCCCGACCGTCGTGCACAGCACCTTGATGATCCAGAAGTAGACGGTGATCTCGGGCACCTTGTTCCAGCTCAGCCGATGCCGCACCGGGGCGGCGGGCCCGCCGGTCACGGGGACCGCGGATGTCTCAGACGTTTCGTAGGTCATGGGAGGCGACCGTGCCACCGGACACCTGAACGCATCCTGACTGCCGTGCGACACCACGCACACCTTCGGGTTCGATGGGGCGTCCACCCGGCTCGGGTCGGTACGCCTGCACCGCGGGGCGTGCGGTGGTTGAGCCGTTATGCGCCTGTCGTCGAGCCGGGGCGGACGATCATCAGGACCACCACGATCAGCCAGGCGAGGGCGAACAAGCCGGTGATCATCGACAGCCGGGGCAGCCGGGCGATCAGGGACTCCGCGGCGGTCGACGTCTGGTCGGGCTTGTCGAGCTGGGTGACCACGCTGTCCTGGGTACCGAGCACCGCGATGCCCAGCAGGACGGCGGCCACCGCTGTCAGAGCCATGGAGGCGATGAGCCAGGCGCTGTCCATCACGCCCATCACCTGGGCGGTGACAACACCGAAGACCGGGACGGAGATGCCGGCCACGGCGTAGACCCGGCAGATCCGGTGCAGCAGCCGGACCGATTCCTTGGCCGACTGCTGCTCGGGTCCGTCGGCCAGTGCCTGGCGCGCAAAACGCGGGAACATGCTCGCCGCAACGGTGACCGGTCCGATGAGCAGGATCGCCGCCAGCACGTGGATGCTGAGCAGGAATTTGGCCATGCCGGTGTCTCCCTTTCGCGCGCACGCTGACGCGGGGCATCAGGCGTATAGTTTCAGTCTAACTTAAAATGGCCCGATGGTTGATCACGTCGTCGCCCGGAGGTCCCGTCCTCCGTTTGACGGGTGCTCAGTTCGCGGGCGGCGGTGCCGGTGTTGATGGTTGTGCTCAGGGATCAACACCGGCTGTTCCGGGGACGTTGTTCGGCCAGAAGTCCTGTGGGCGCCTCGCACCGTCCCGTTGACGTACCGCTTACCCTTCGGCGGATGTCCGGGGACTGTGAACCTTGTGGCGGACGAACAGCGCCGCGGGCACGGCCATGGCGATCAGTACGACTCCGCCTATGACGTTGCCCAAGTGCACGGCGTCGGTGAACGCCCTCGGTACCGCCGTTCCCACCACACGAGCGAGGGATGCGGGGAGGTCTGTCGCGCCACCGCCGTGTGACGCTCCCTCCACGATCCTGTCCGCCTGCGGCGAGGGGATGCCTGTCTCGACGAGACGGTCATGCAGGTTCCCCGGGAAGCGACTGGTGACGACAGTTCCGAGCACACTGGGGCCGAGCACGGTTCCCAGCTGACGAGCCATGTTCACCGCTGCTGCCGCCATGCCCTCCTGCTCCGGCGAGACACTGTTGACTGCGGCAGCCGTCGAAGGCGCCGTCAGCAGGCCCGCTCCGATGCCCGCCACGAGCAGCCCGGGCCACATCGCCCCGTAGCCTCCCGAGGCATCGGTCGCGAGCAGCGCGAGAGACCCGGCTCCGATGAGGACCAGGCCCGCAGTGATCAAGAGTGTCAAGCCGACCCGGCGTACCAGCACCCGGGCGGCCACTACTGTGACCAGGAGGAACGTTCCGAACAGCGGCAGCAGGCGCACGCCGACGTCGAGGGGACTGGTCTGTCCCACGCGTTCCATGTAGAGCACGCTGAGCAGGGCGACACCGACCAGTCCGAAAACGCTGACAGCAGCCACGCCCATGACGGCCGAGAAGGAAGCGCTCCGAAAGAGCCTCAGGTCCAGCATGGGGTCGGGGTGACGGAGTTCTACGCGTACGAACATGAACAGAGATACGGCGAAGACCACATACATGGTGATGATCGGCGCCCTGGTGTATCCCGTGGCGCCACCCTGAATGATCGCGTAGGTAGCCGAGGCCGTCATCACTGTGCCCAGGACAAGGCCCGCAAGATCGGGCTTGCGCGTGGGGTGCTTGGACTCGGCCACGAAGACCGGGGCCAGGAGGAGGGCCGTACCGGCGATGACGATGTTGGCGATATAGACGGTGTGCCAGGAGAAATGTTCGAGCAGGGCTCCGGCGAGGATCGGACCGATGGCCAGACCCACTCCGGAGCACGCGGCCCAGATGCCGATCGCGGCGGTGCGCTCATGCGGGTCGGTGAAGGTGGCACTGACAATCGCCAGACTCGTCGGCAACACGGCTGAGCCGCCGAGGCCCGCGATCGCCTGTGCGGTGATGAGCATGCCGGCGCTGTCGGCGAAAACGGCGACTACGCTGCCGGCCAGGAAGACGGCGGCACCCAGGCTGAACACGCGTCGACGCCCCACGAGATCGCCGAAGGTTCCGGCGGACATCACGAAGCTCACGACAGCAAGGCTGTACGCGCTGGTGATCCATACCAGCGTGCTCGCAGAGACGTGCAGGTCACTTTGTATATCGCCCAGGGCCGAGATGGTGGAGGTGACGTCGACGAAGGCCATCATGACGCCGAGACAAACCACCAGAAGGCCAAGCCAGCGGGCCCGCCCGCCGCCGGGGGCCGCGGCGCGGGAAGCCTGAGCCGGTACGGACGCCGTCATCGGACCGCCACCACCTTTTTCTGCGATACGCCCAGCGACACCACAGCTGCGGCAGCCATGAGTCCCATCGCGACAAACCATGCGTGCTGGTAGGTCTCGAGAGAGGCTCCACCGGAGGCGGTGCCGAGCATGGCGACCAGGATGCTGATGCCGACGACCGAACCGATCTGAGTTGCCATGGTCACGATGGCGCTGCCGGTAGCCGCCTGCTCGGGGAGCAGGCCGACCGTCGCGGAGGAGACGACGGTCGGAAGCGCCAATCCGGCGCCGGCCCCGAAGATCAGCCAGCACGGGAGGATTCCGGAAGCGTAGTTCGGATCGTTGTGCAGCAGAACGGCGAAGAGAAGGACGCCGACAGAGGCGATGGCGCTGCCGACCGCGGCGATGATGCCGGCCGGGATCCGGAATCGGCGTTGGAGCGCATCACCGAGAGCGGCAGCCAGTGCGAAGGCCACGGGGCCGGGAAGGCTGGCGCATCCGGTTTTGATGGCGGAGTAGTGCCAGTGGCTCTGCAACCAGAGGATCGTCGACAGCAGGAGGCTGGCGAACGAGGCCAACTGCAGCGTGGCAGCGAGGTTCGCCGAGGCGAAGATCCGGTCGCGGAAGAGTGAGAGGTCCACCACGGGTGCCTGGTGACGTGACGAGCGGAGCAGGAACACCACCACCCCGACCACTGCCACGACCAGAGACGAAACGACGCGGGTGTCCGACCAGCCCCAGTCGGGCGCCTTCACCACGCCGAGAGACAGTCCGCCGACCACGATGATCAGCAGGACACCGCCGAGCAGGTCGGGGAGGCGGGCGTCCTGTTCGTGCTTGACGTTGGCCACGAGTCGGGCGGCCAGCGCGATCGCGAGCAGCCCGAGCGGAATGTTCACCAGGAACAGCCACCGCCAGGAGACCTGGACCAGCAGCCCGCCGAAAATCGGCCCGCATACCCCGGACAGCGAACCTGCGGTGAACCAGATCTTGACATACCGCTCCACCTTGTCCGCGGGAGCGCTCGTCAACACCAGGCCCAGACTGGCCGGGGTCAGCAGGGCGGCGCCCAGCGCCTGAATGGCACGGAAGACGACGAGCACCCATACGTCGCCGGACAGACCCGCCCCCAGGCTCGCCGCTACGAAGACAGCCATGCCAAGAAGGAAACCGGCCTTCCGTCCGAAGCGGTCGGCAAGCCGCCCCGCGGGGACGAGAAGGGCGGCATAGACGATCGCGTAGCCATTGAGCACCCAGCTCAGATCTGACAGAGACGTCGAGCCGACGCCCTGCCCGATGTCCGGCAGGCCGACGTTGGTGATCCACACGTCGAGTTGGCCAAGGAAACTCGCCATGGCCAGCACGGCGAGAATGAGAGCCGGACGGGTGTTCGAGGAGCCTCCACCTCCCCTCTGTGTTCGTGGAGGGGCCATCTGATCTTGCGAAGACATGCGTCTCATCCGTTCTGCGGGATTCGCGGGATGCTGTGAGTGACGGACACCAGAGTTCTGGACCGCTCTGTCAGGAACCGTAGGAACTTGTGGAACGGAATGTCAAGAATGCTCGTGCGGCCTGTAGGCTGGCCCTCATGGGGCGCCCACCAGGATTCGACAAGGACAAGGTCATACAGGCCGTCGAGCGACAGTTCCGCCGTTCCGGATACGCCGGCACCAGCGTTGACGACATCGCCAAGGCCGGCGGGCTGGGCCGCGGCAGCCTCTACGCCGCCTTCGGCGACAAGAGCAAGCTGTACCTGCGGACGCTGGGGGCGTACTGCGACCGCAATGAGGCGGCCTGGGCGGCCGTGCTCGAAGGCCCCGATGGCACCGCGCTGGAACGGCTGCATGCATATCTCGTGAAGTCAGCGCGAGTGGTGCATGATGACCCCGACCGGCTCGGCTGCATGGTGACCGGTTTCGTCGTCGAGGGAGTCGACCACGATCCGCAGGCCAGTGCACGCGTCAGGCAGGCCCTCATGAGAATTGAGGGTTCGCTGACCGGGTGCGTGCAGGCTGCGCAGCGGCATGGCGACCTCGATCCCGAGGCGGACGCCACCGGAATCAGCCAACTGCTCATGGCGATCAACCGGGGCATGGAAGTGCTGGCCAAGGGCGGGCTCGACGCGGTCGCGCTGCAGCGCGTTGCCGA
>NZ_MUNE01000707.1 GCF_002154605.1 Streptomyces milbemycinicus
GGACGTCGCGGCCCCCGGCGCTCCGCTCTGGCGCGTACGCGGTCCGCCGGAGTCCCCCTCATCCGGGCTGTGGTCCGCCTCCGGCGACGTATCGGGGCTGGACGAGGAAGACGGCTCATGGAAGATGCCGCCCTCCGTGGCGATTTCCGCCACGAACAGCCCGGCCAGCACGGGGCCGAGCACCGACGCCATGATCGTGACCCGCCGCCCCCGCCCGCGCCGCGCGCGTCGCGCCCGGCCGCCGACGATGCCGCGGGGCTTCGGCTTTCTACGGGACGCCTTGCGCCGGTCCGCGCGGGTCGAGGCGGCGCCGGGGGCCGCGGAGAGCTCGCCGTCGGCGTCCTCGCCGTCTACGTCCTCGCCGACGACGTCGTCGCCGTAGTCGGCGGCGGCGTTTTCGGCGGCGGCGTTTTCGGCGGCGGCGTTTTCGGCGGCAGGGTACGGATACCCCTCGGCGTACGCGCCGCAACCGGGGCAGGCGAGAGCGCCGTTGAGGTGGCGGCGGCAGGCAGGACAGTAATCCATGTCGCCGGGCAGGTTATGTGCCCGGCGGGTAGCGGAGGAACCGCGGATTGTGAGAATCCTGTGCAAGGATCGGATTCACGCCGCACCTGTTTCCGCTTGGCCGAAATTGTCCGCCTCGGCGGCTCAGCTCCTCAGCGCCTCAGCCCCGGAACTCTCGGCGCCTCAGCCCCGGAACTCCTCAGTCCTCAGCCCTTGAACGCCGACTGCGCAAGCCCCTGCCCCGCCCCCGCGAGGACCAGTACCGACCCGGCGAGCGGCTGCTCGGCGGGGCCGAGCCCGACCCGGGCCGAGGTCACATACAGGTCGGTCAGACCGGAGCCGCCGAAGGCGCACGCGGTCGGGCGGCGCACCGGCAGTTCGACCACTCGGTCGAGCGTGCCGTCCGGGGTGTAGCGGCGGACCGCGCCGCCGTCCCACAGCGCGACCCAGACACCGCCGTCGGCGTCCACGCACAGCCCGTCGGGGAAACCGGCCCCGTCCTCGATCCGTACGAAGGGACGGCGGCCCGTGACCCCCTCGCCCGCCACGTCGAAGACGTCGATCCGGCAGGTCGGGGTGTCGGCGTAGTACATGAGGCTGCCGTCCGGGCTCCAGCCGGTGCCGTTGCTGACAGTGACGTCGGGCAGGATCTCCGTACGGGAGCCGTCCGGGGCGATACGGGACAGCGTGCCGCCGCCCGTCGCCTCGTCGTAGCGCATGGTGCCCGCCCACAGCGAGCCGTCCGGCGCCACGGCCGCGTCGTTGCCGCGACGGCCGGGGACCGGCTCGTGGGCCAGCCAGGAGAATGCGCCGTCGGCCCCGTACAGGCCGATGCCGTCGCGCAGGTTGACCACCAGACCGCCGCCCGCGCGGGGCTTGGCGGCGCCGACGTGCTGTTCGGTCGCCAGGACCGTGCGCCGGCCGCTGGCCGGGTCGTAGGTGTGCACGCGGGACGAGAGGATGTCGACCCAGATCAGCCGCTGCGCGGCGGCGTCCCAGGTCGGGCCCTCGCCCAGCTCGGCGGCCGCCCGGACGGCGACGTCCAGTCCGTCGCTGATGCCGCCGGCGATGCTGTCGCTGAAGGTGTTGATGCCGGTCACCCCATTCGGCTCGCTCATGCTCCACGCCTCCGGTGTCCGAGGCGGGCCGACAGCTCGCCCGCGCCCTTGGCGGCCAGCTCCGCCAGTTCCTCCTGCCGCTCCTCGCTCCAGCGGATCATCGGCACCGAGATGGACAGCGCCGCCACGACCTTGCCCACCGAGTCCCGCACCGGGGCCGCCACGCAGCTCACATCCGGGTTGGACTCGCGCTGCTCGACGGCGACACCGCGCTCGCGGATGGCGGCGAGGTGGCGGCGCAGCTCCTGCGGGGAGCTGATGCTGTTGTCCGTCATCGCGGCCAGCGGCCTGTCCTCCGGGATGCGGGCGGCCAGGTCCTCCTCCGAGAGGGAGGCGAGCAGCATCTTGCCGACCGAGGTGCAGTGGGCGGGCAGCCGGCGGCCGGCGGCGGAGACCATGCGTACGGCGTGAGTGGAGTCGACCTTGGCGATGTAGATGACGTCCGCGCCTTCGAGGATGGCGACATGGACGGTCTCGTCGCAGGTCTCGGCGACGCTGCGGGCCACCTGCTGCCCCTCGGCGGCCAGGTCGAGCTGCTCGGCGTATCGGCTGCCCAGCTGGTACGGGCGCACCCCGAGCCGGTAGCGACCGGGCTGGTCGGGGACTTGCACGAGGTAGGAGCGGGCGGCCAGGGTGGTCACCAGCTCATGGACCGTCGTACGGGGCAGCCCGAGCTTGCGGGTGATCTCGGGTGCGGAGAGCGTGCCGTCCCCGTCGAGGAAGAGCTCGAGTATGTCCAGGGCCCGGGTCACTGCGGGCACCAAGCGTCCCATGTCGCTCGCCCACCCCTTCTGGTCCAGTTGGCACCATCTGTTCGAGATTCCGGCCAGCGACCGGTATCGCGAACACAGATTACGCAGGGGTGACTTCTCCAGGCAATGGCCAGGCATTGGTACCCCTGGGTAACGTCCGGGTGCGTCACGATGGCGCCATGAACTCCGCGCTCGACCCCTCGGCCGACTCCTTCCCCACACCCTTCCCCTTTGTGCTGGTGCTGCTGCGGAGAATGGCCGATTATCACCCGGACCTGGTCGAGGGCGCACTGCGCGAGCTGGGCTTCAGCCGCTCCGTGATGCGTGAGGCCAACCGCCGCTGGCAGGCCATGCGGCGCTCGCCGCGGCGCCGGTCCGCGGTCACCCACTACCGTTCCGTACTCGGCACGCCCGAGACCACGGCCACCCGCCGGATCGGCGATCTGACCTGCGAGGCGCTGAGCTGGCCGGTGCCGCTGTGGCCGGATCTGCGGTTCGAGGTGCTGACCGTGCCGGGCGGCGGGGTGTGGAACGAGTGGCTGGTGCGCTCGTCCGGCGCCGCCGGGCCCCGGCCGCGTACGGTCGAGGACCTGACACCCTGGTCCTGCACCGTGGACGAGGTGGCGAAGGCTTTCGCGCCCGCCCGGCCGATGGAGGGCTCGGCGCCAACCCGCTGGCGGATCGCCTTCACGGCCCCGGACTCAAAAGGTGAACTCCACCACTGTGTGGCGGAGTTCACCTGGGGGCTGCTGCAGCGTGTTGACGCCGTCAGGCCAGCTTCGCCGACAGAGTGATCGTCGTACCGGCGAGCGCCTGGCTCACCGGGCAGTTCTTCTTGGCATCCTCGGCCGCCGCGACGAACGCCGCCTCGTCCACGCCCTCGACCGTGCCCTCCACGGTGAGGTGGATACCGGTGATGCCGGTGCCCGGCTGGAAGGTGACGTCGGCCTGCGTGGTCAGCTGCGTCGGCGGGGTCCCGGCCTGGGTGAGGCCGTGCGAAAGCGCCATCGAGAAGCAGCTGGAGTGCGCGGCCGCGATCAGCTCCTCCGGGCTTGTCTTGCCGTTCGCCTGCTCGGCGCGGGAGGGCCAGGAGACCGGCTGCTCGCCGATCCCGGAGGAGTCGAAGGTCACCGCCCCTTTACCCTCGGTCAGATTGCCGTGCCAGACGGTGTGCGCGGTGCGCGTCGTAGCCATGCTTCCTGCCTTCTGTGAGCTTCTGTGAACTTCTGCCGGCTTCGCTTCCGGGAGCCGTGGATCACCTGTCGGTGATCAGCCGGTGATCAGCCGGTGATCACCCCTGAGCCTACGACCCGGAACCCACGTTCCACGCGACAACGGCGGGTCGGCCGTGCTCGGTTCCGAGGCGGCTGACGGTCGCCGTGTCGAGCCGGAAGAGGGCGCCGCCGGAGGACGGCAGTCCGAGGCGGCGCGCGGTGAGGACGCGCAGTACGTGGCCGTGGGCGACGAGGACCACATCGCCGCGGTCGGCGCGCAGCTCGGCCTCGATGGCGGACAGCACCCGGTCGACGCGGGCGCCGATCTGCTCGGGCGTCTCGCCGGGGTGCTCGGGGTCGCCCGGGGCGACCCCGTCGGTCCACAGATTCCAGTCGGGCCTGGTGCGGTGGATCTCGTCGGTGGTGATGCCCTCGTAGCCGCCGTAGTCCCACTCCTGTAGGTCCGGCTCGATCCCCGCCCCCTCGATCCCCGCGAGCCGGGCCGTGGCCACGGCCCGGCTCATGGGGCTGACGAGGGCGAGCGCGATCTTGCGGTCGGCGAGCAGCGGGCGCAGCGAGCGGGCCTGTTCCTCGCCGTGTGGCGTGAGCGGCAGATCGGTCCAGCTGGTGTGTCTGCCCGACCGGCTCCACTCGGTCTCGCCGTGCCGGATCAGCACCAGCTCACCCACGGCTGCCCGGCGCTCCCGCCTCGCCCGCCTCCGCCTTCTCCTGGGCCGCCTTCCCCTGGGCCTCGGCGACGGAGGCGCGGACCGCGTCCATGTCCAGGCCGCGGGCCTGGCCGATGATGTCCTCCAGGGCCGGCTCGGGGAGGGCGCCGGGCTGGGCGAAGACCGCGATGTTCTCGCGCACGATCATCAGGGTCGGGATGGACTGGATGTCGAACGCGGCGGCGAGCTCGGGCTGCGCCTCGGTGTCGACCTTCGCGAAGACCAGGTCCTGATGGGTCTCGGCGGCCCGCTCGTAGACAGGTGCGAACATCCGGCACGGACCGCACCAGGAGGCCCAGAAGTCGATCAGGACGAAGTCGTTTCCCGAGACGATCTCGTCGAAGTTGTCCTTGGTGAGTTCAACGGTGCTCATGCCTGCGCTACCTGCTTCCATACTGTCGGCAGTGGGGCCTTCGCTGCGATCCGCAGTGGCCCGGACCGCGTCAACCAGGTCGCCTCAGGTGGTATTCCCGCAGTGCTCACACGGTCGTGACCTGCGGCGGCCGTGACCTCACGCGGCCGTGGCCTCAGGCGGTCTCCGCCGTGTCGATCCAGGTGACGCGGTGCGCCTCGGTGGGGTCGGGGGTCTCCCAGCGGCGGATCAGCCGGTCGATGACCGCCTCCGGCACCGGCCGGGGCCGGGCGGCGTTACGGGCGCGCAGCACCGCGGGCGGCGCCTCGAGAGCCACCAGGTCGACCCGCCCGCCGTACGCGGCCACCAGCCCCACGCACTGCTCGCGCAGCCGCCGCGAGACGTTCGTGGCGTTCCAGACGAACGGCTCGCCCGCGCGCAGATGCCCCCGCGCCGCCTCCCGCGCGGCCGCCACCACCGGGGCCTGGTCGGCGGCCGGATCCACGCCCAGCTCGGCGCGGAGCGCGTCCAGGCTGACCACGGGCAGACCGGGGCGGTGGGCGCCGATCCAGTGGTCCTTGCCCACACCGGGCAGCCCCGACAGGACGGTCACCGTCATCCGGGTGTCGTCGTACGCGGCGTAGTCCGGGTCCCGGCCGGGGGTGCGGAAGTACTCGAAGCGGGCGTGGTCGGAGGGGAACCGGCGCGGCGCGGTCAGGCACTTCTGCTCGGCGCAGTACTCGCGGTACAGGTCGACGTTCTCCAGCATCACGTCCGTATCGCCGCAGATCCGGCCGAGGATATCGGCCCGCGCCAGCACCGCCAGGTCGTCGTTGCTGGCCAGCAGGGAGGCCCGGAAGGCGATGCGCTCCAGATCCGGCCGCTCCAGCGCCCAGAACGGCACCTGGTGATGCCTGACCAGGGCGGCGACGTGCTCACGCCAGGCGATGGGCGCCCCCAGCTCCCACAGCACCCTGCGGGCGATCAGCTCGCCGCGCCGGTTCCCCTCCGACCACGCCCGCTTCGAGTACTTCCGCACCCCCGGCCGGGACCCGGACTACGCCGCGTACGACGACACCCGGATGACGGTGACCGTCCTGTCGGGGCTGCCCGGTGTGGGCAAGGACCACTGGATCGGCGCCCACCGCCCCGGTCTGCCCGTGGTCAGCCTG
>NZ_MUNE01000708.1 GCF_002154605.1 Streptomyces milbemycinicus
CACGCCTCCCGCCGAAGTCGCCGAGCAACTCGCCCCGCGCGCCGCCCAGGTGGCAGTCGGCGGTGAAGCGCTGCGCCTGCAGCACACCTACGGCGACCACGACACCCAGCCCGAGGCCGCTGGGCCTCCGACACCCTCCTCGCCACCCCCACCAGCACGCCCCTCGGCAGCGGTGACGACGAGAACTGGGTGTATCCGATGGCCGCATCCGGCTCGGCCGCCCGCGCCCTCCCCTCTCTCCTCCTCGCCCCGTCCGACCACCTCGGCATCGACCGGGACCGCATCGAGGAGACCGCCACCGCCCTGGCTGCGTCGCCGGACGGCATCCGCACCCTCTTCGCCGCCGGCTGCGCCCCTGTGTGGGAGGCCCCCTGCGAGGAAGAAGCGGACAAGGGCATCCCCTGCCCGCGCCACCAGCCCCTGTGGGCCGCCGTCCAAGCAGGCCTCGGCGGCTGCCGCCTCGGCCCTTGGCTGTCCGGAAGCCGTCAGCCGGAGGTCCTGCCGCCCCCTACACCGACACCCTGCCCGTCGTACCCGCCGCCGACCTGCTCGTGAACCGTCTCGCCATGCCGATCGCCTGCACCGCCGCCACCGTCAACGCCGTCTGCCTGGCCGAGCAGGCCACCGTCCTGCTCCCAGTCTTAGTGGACGCGCACCGCAACGGCACCGACCACTGGATGACCGAGGGCTACGCCGGATACAACAGCCCCGAACGCGAACTCGTCCTCCGCACTTTCATCACCCTCGCCGCCGACGGCAGCACCGGACCCCTCACCGCGCACCTGCGAACGTTCGCCCACAACGCCAATGCTCTGCAGCAGCTACTCCACCATGCCGCCACCCACTTCACCTACGACGCCCGACTGCGCGCCCCGCTTCCGTCCGTGTGGCCGCTGATCCTGACCACCGTGCTCGACGCTCTCGACGCAGGTACCACCCTGTATGCGGACAACAGCCGCTGGGCCGAATACGCCATCGCCGCGCTGCTGCCCACCCCGCAACTGCGCACCGCCGACCTCGACCCCGACAACACCCTCAACCGCGCGAACCGCGACTGGCTCACGCCCGGCGCCCTCGGCGACGCCGCCGCACGATGGCTCGACCTGACCCGCGGCGAACCCAAGGCCGCCGGCGCGCTGGCCCGCTTCGCCCGCACCACCCCTCCGCCTGGCAGCGCACCAGGCCTGACGTAGCTGGAGCACGTGATCGACGGCCGCTACGATGACTTCGCCAACCACTGCTGGTACGTCACCCGCTGGCTCACCGAACCCCGGGAGACCACGCATCTCGACGCCGCCCCACTGAGCCGATGGCGCCGCGTCGTTGACGGGCTCGTCGCGGCCGGCGACCGAAGCGCTGTCGAACTGCAGCGCATCGACGAGTAACCCCACCCGGGCAGGCCCCCAGCCGCCTGCGCCGGCGGTGCGCACGCCGCCCATCCGACTCCCGCGCCGTCTGTACGGCATGGCGCCGAGTTGGGAGCATGAGGGAAATGCCCGGCAGGTGAGGGGTGGATACGTGGGGGCGGACGAGATCAGGTCTCAGGGCTTCAACCTGAATGAGCTGTTTCGTGATGTGACCTATGAGATCGACTACTACCAGCGGGACTACACCTGGGGCGAGGAAGAGGTCCGCACCCTGCTACGGGACCTGTGCGACTCGTTCCGAAACTGGTCGGGGGACTCCGCATACCGGCGCCGCCCGCACACCGCGCCGCAGTACTTCCTCGGCCCCTTCGTCTACCACGAGCCGTCGAGGAACCGCCGCTACCTCGTCGACGGCCAGCAGCGCTTCGTCACCCTGCACCTGCTCTTCCTGCAACTGCGCCTGTGGGCCCAGGAAGCCGGAGATCCGCAAACGGTCGACCAGCTCAACCGTGTGATCACCACCGACGGGAAGCACTTCTGCGTCGGCATCACTGACCACGACCCCGTCCTGCGGGCCATCAGCGAGGGCCGCAAATACGAAACGGGCGCCGGCGACTCCCTCTCCCGCCGCAACCTGTGGGCACGCGGCCAGCAGATCGAATCCCAGCTCGTGGAAGAACTCGACGCCGAGGAACTCCACCCCTTCACCGAGTGGCTCCTGAAACGCGTGGTCCTGGTAGGCATCCGCGCGGCCGGCCCCGACCACGGCTACCGCATGTTCGAGACGATGAACGACCGCGGCGCCCGCCTCACCGCCGTCGATCTCCTCAAGAGCCACCTGCTGTCCAACGTCGGCGCGGGCGAGGAACAACTCAACACCCAGTGGCAGGAGATGCTGCGCGAACTGTCCACCGACCGCGACGACCCCCAAGCGGCATCCCGCTTCATCAAGGCCTACCTCCTCGCCCGCTGCGTACGCGAGGGCCACGACGAGGACCGCCGCCAGGTCACCACCAACCTCAACGTATGGGTGCCACAACGCCGCCCACCTCGGCCTGGTCACAGGACGCCCCGACCATTTCCTCACGTTCGTGCAGGACCTTCTGAAGACGGCCCGCCTGTACCGGCCCATCCTCGCCGCCACCCGCACGCTGAAGAAGGACGGTGACCGCCTGGAGACGGTGCTCTTCAACGAACGCAACGGCCTCGGCGTCCAGTCCGTCGCCGTCCTCGCCGCCATCGACCCCGACGACCAGCCCACCGACGCCAAGGACAAAGGCCGTCTCGTCGCCTCCTACATCGACCGCTGGTACGCCCTGCGGATCCTGCAGGACCTGCCCGTCCAGTCCGCCGACGCCGACGCCCTGGTCCACACCGACCTCGTCCCCCTCCTGCGCGGATGCCGCACCGTCGCAGACGTCGCCTCCGCGCTGGGCGACCTCGCCCACCACGACGGCAACCCCGTACGCGAAGCGGTCACCCTGGGATTACGGGGCAACAACGCTGCCCAGATCCGCTATCTCCTCGCCCGCGCCACCGCCTACGCCGACGAGGCCTGCAAAAAGACCTCCGACATCCTCGCCTACCTCGACCGCGACCAGTTCCACATCGAACACCTGTGGGCCAGCCACCATCACCGGGTAGCCGGCGACATCCCCGACCCGGTCGTCTTCCGCAGCCGCCGCAACCAACTCGGCGGCCTCGGCTTGCTGAGGGGCCGCGAGAACTCCAGCATCAACGACCTGCCCTTCCACGACAAAACCCGCCTCTACGCCCGTGGCAACGTCCTGCTGGGCGTCATGGCTCCCGAATACGACCGTCGCAACCCCGAGCTGCGCGACTTCATCAAGACACACCAGCTCGACAAACACCTGCGGGCCTTCGGGACGAGAGAGACGATGACCACGGTCATCGCAACCCGGCAGGAGCTGTACCTACGTCTGTTCGAACACATCTGGAACCCCGAACGCATGGGCCTCCCCGCCACTGCTGCTTCCCAGCCCCCATCAGGC
>NZ_MUNE01000709.1 GCF_002154605.1 Streptomyces milbemycinicus
TCCTGGGCGTCCTGATAGGCCTTCGCAGCGTCCTTCAGGGCCTCCGCGACCGTGGCGTCACCGGTCGGTGGCTTGGTCGTGTCGTCGCCGCCGCCGCCACCGCCCCCGCCACCGCCGCCGTTGTCCTGGCCGTCGTCCGTGGAGTCCGATGGTTCGCTCTGACCGAAGACCACGTCCAGCGCCTTGCTGAGCGAGCTCTCGAGGGCGGTCTTGTTCCCGTAGCTGACCAGCACCTGCCGCAGCAGCGGAAGGTCGGTACTGGCGCCGCGCAGATAGACCGGCTCCACGTACAGCAGGCCGCCCCCGAGCGGGACCGTCAGCAGATTGCCGTACTCGATCTCCGAATCGCCTCTCTTGAGGATGTTGAGCGTATTGGCGATCTTGTCATCGGAGTTGAAGTTGGCCTGCACCAACTGTGGACCTGGCACACCGGTATCGGACGGCAGCTTCAGGATTCTGATCTTGCCGTAGCTGTCGCTCTCCGAGTCCGCGTCCACCGCCACGAACGCGCCGAGGTTGTCCCGGCCCTTGGGCGTGAGCGTCGTCGTCAGCGAGAAGGTCTGCTTCTTCTGGTCCGGCATCTTCATGCTCAGGTAGTACGGCGGCACCGAGTTGCCCTTGTTGGTCGGGTCGTCCGGCACCTGCCACACCTCACTGCCGCTGTAGAACGTCACCGGGTTGGTGACGTGGTAGCGGGTGAGCAGCTCGCGCTGCACCTTGAACAGGTCCTGCGGATAGCGCAGATGCTCCATCAGGCTGTCGCTGATCGCGCTCTTCGGCTTGACCGTCCCCGGAAACGCCTTCTTCCAGGTCTTCAGCACCGGGTCCTTGGTGTCCCACTCGTACAGCGTGACCTTGCCGTCGTAGGCGTCGACGGTCGCCTTGACCGAGTTCCGGATGTAGTTGACGTTGTTCTGCTGGGCGACGACCGACCGCTCGCCGTCGGTGTCGTTGAGCGAGTCCGCGGTCGTGTCGCCCAACGTCGTACGGGACGCGTACGGATAGCCGTCCGTCGTCGTGTAGGCGTCGACTATCCACTTGATCCGGCCGTCGACCACCGCCGGATAGGCGTCGCCGTCGATGGTCAGCCACGGGGCGACCGCCTCGACGCGCTCCTTGGGCGTGCGGTTGTAGAGGATCCGCGAACCGTCCCCTATGGCCCCGGAGTAGAGGATCTGGGGCTCGCTGAAGGTCAGCGCGTACGCGGCACGGGTGATCGGGTTGGACAGCTTGACGCCGCTGTCGCCCTGGTACCGGTAGGTCTTCTCACCATCGCGGCTGGAGTAGTCCAGCTCCTTCTGCGGACCGCCGACGATCGAGTACTGGGTGGTCTTCTCGCCGTAGTAGATCCGCTGCTCGTACTCCGGGAGCTGGCCCCTGGCGGGCAGGTCGTCCTCGATGAAGTCCGGGGCGCCGCGCCGTGTCGTGGACGTCGTGGTGCCCTTGGCCGCGACCGCGCCGTACCCATGGGTGTACTTGAAGTGGTCGTTGATCCAGTTGTGCTCGGGGATGCCGCTCGCGTTCAGCTCGCGCAGACCGATGACGGTGTCCTGCTCCTTGCCGTCCGGGGTCTTGTAGCGGTCCACGTCCAAGGTGTGGGGGAAGCTGTAGTAGTCCTTGACCTTCTGGAGCTGCTGGAAGGTCGGCGAGACCACATTCGGGTCGAGCAGCCGCAGGCTCGCCGTGTTGTCGGCCTCGGCACGCAGCTGCTTGCGGTCCGCGTTCTTGGACGCCTCGCCCTCGTAGGGCGACACCTCGGAGTCGTCGAGGCCGTACGCCTTGCGCGTGGCCTCGATGTTCTTCTCGATGTACGGCGCTTCCTTGGCCTGCTCGTTGGGCTGGACCTGGAACTTCTGCACGATCGCCGGGTAGAGCCCGCCGATCAGGATCGCCGACAGCACCATCAGGCCGAAGCCGATGACCGGCAGCTGCCAGGTGCGCCGCCACAGCGTCGCGAAGAAAAGCACCGCGCAGATCGCCGCGATGCAGAAGAGGATCGTCTTCGCGGGCAAATAGGCGTGGGCGTCCACATAGCGCAGGCCCGTCCAGTTGCTCGTCGCCTTGAAGTCGCTCGACTTCACCGCCAGGCCGTACCGGTCGAGCCAGTACGCCACGGCCTTGAGAGAGACGAAAATGCCCAGCAGCACCGACAGATGGCCGGTGGCCGCGCCCGTCGCGCGGGCACCCGGGCTGGTGACGCGCAGCCCCCCGTAGAGGTAGTGCACCAGCGCGGCCGCGACCAGCGAGAGCACCGTCGCCGCGAAGCCGAAGCTCAGCAGGAAGCGGTACCAGGGCAGATCGAAGGCGTAGAACGACACGTCCTTGTGGAACTGCGGATCGTACTGGTGGAACGGCACACCGTTGACCCACAGCAGCCAGGTCCGCCACTGACCGGACGCGGACGCACCCGCGATCAGCCCGACCAGCACGGTGACCGCCAGCAGCACCCACTTCTTGTAGGGGGCGATACCCATGCGGTAGCGGTCCAGGCTCTGCTGCTCCAGCGACATCGCGCTCAGCGGCGGCCTCAGCCGGTGCGCCAGCCAGATGTTGATCCCGACGGCCAGGGCCATCAGGAAGCCGAAGACGAAGAACAGCCCGATCTTGGTCCACAGGGTGGTGGTGAAGACCGAGGAGTAATGGACCGAGCGATACCAGAGCCAGTCGGTCCAATACCCCGCGAACATGACGAAGAGCATGGCCAGCACGGCCAGCACACCCAGGGTCATGAGCAGGGTCCGGACTCGCCGGGACGGTCGGCCGACTCTGATCCGCGGCCCTGTCGGGCCTCCGCCGCGGTCCGGCATCTGGAAAGCCAAGGTGCGCACCTCGAAGTTCGCTGTCGACTGAGCGGGTCCGGGCAGTAGGACCCAATGGAGCAACTTACTCAGGCTTTACTCAGTTCCCGTTTCCGGGTCCGATCAGGGCACGATATGACCCATGTCGAACGTTCCCCCCGCCTCCGGGCCGCTGTCCGCCAATCCGCTGACCCGTGCCGTCCTCGAAATCGACGAGTACGCCGCCGGGCTCGGCTGGGACCGCCCGGCCCGCCTCTTCGCCCTCGTCAACACCGCGCGGCTGCGCACCCAGGAGCCGGGCCTCGCCGCCCAGCTCGGGCTCGACGAGGAGACCGAAGACGCCCCCGCCTCCTCGCTCACCCCCATCGAGCAGGACGAGCTGCCCGCCAACACCCCCCTGGACGAGTTCCTGGCCACCATCGCCTGGCCCGACGCGGTGGCCGGCTGCGCGCTGACCGTCGAGCGGCTGATGCTGCCGCCGTCCGCCGAGGGCTCCATGCCCGAGGGCCTGAACGAGAAGCAGCTGACGGCATGGGTCGCCAGGCACCCGGAGCGCCAGGAGGTCCGTATGACGGTCGCGGTGCTGCGGGACGGGGGGCGCGAGGCGGCGGTACGGCTGCGCGAGAAGGACTCGCCCACCGAGGTGCTCACCGGCGCCGGCCTGGTGCCGGGGCTGGCCGAGGCGCTGTCCGCCACCTTCGCCGAGTGATGGTTGTGTCTGCCGGGTGACCGTTGTGGGGCGGGCCCCCGGCCCGCCTCCGCGGGGTGGCCGGGGCGGGGGCCGACGCTCAGCTCTCGGTGCGGTTCAGCTCTCCGCTCGGTTCAGCTCTTGGTGCACTTGGGCAGCGCGGCGGTGTCCCCCTCGCGGATCTGCTTCAGGGCCTTCACCGCCCCCTTGAGGGTGTGCACCTTGACCAGCGTGAGGCCGTCGGGCTTGTCCGACGCCGCCGCCGCGCAGTTCTCCTGGGGCGTGAGGAAGTACTCAGCGCCCGCGTCCCGCGCACCGATCGTCTTCATCTGGATCCCGCCGATCGGGCCGACGGTGCCCTTTTCGTCGATGGTGCCCGTGCCGGCGATGAACTTCCCGCCGGTCAGATCGCCCGTCGACAGCTTGTCCACGATCCCCAGCGCGAACATCAGCCCGGCGCTCGGCCCGCCCACATCGGCCAGCTTGATGTCGATCTTCAGCGGGAAGGTGTAGTCGACCCCGGCCTGGATGCCGACGATCGCCCGGCCGTCCTCCGCCTTCTCGGTGGTGACGGTGACCGACTTCCGGGCCGTGGCCTCCTGGTTCTTCTTCTCCGCGGCAGCCGCGTCCTTGGCCGGGATGATCGAGAAGGTCACCTTCTCACCGGGCTTGTGCTTGGTGATCAGCTTGGCGACGTCCTCCGGGGCGCGCACCGCCGAGCCGTCCACCTCCTTGATCACATCGCCCGCGTGCAGCCGGCCCTGGGCCGGCTTGTCCCGCTGTA
>NZ_MUNE01000071.1 GCF_002154605.1 Streptomyces milbemycinicus
CCCGTACACCACCGGACAGCTGCTCGCCATCGCCCTGGTCGGCGTGCTGGCCGTCGGGGGCGCCGTCTGGGCGGGGGTCACCGCGGGCGACGACGGAGCGAGCTCGGTGGCGGAGAAGACCACCGGCCCGAGCACGAGCGGCAGCCCGTCGCCGCGCCCCGGCACCTGGACGGCCCACCGCGAGAAGCAACTTGACGCGATCGTGTCGGTGCCCGCCGGCACCCTCGAGTACGACCGCTCGGACTCCGGCGCGGACCGCCGGAACCCCTCCCAGTGGGTGGCCTACGGCGACAAGACCGTCCAGCTCCGGCTGACCCGCAAGGAGGCGGTGCCCACGACCATCAAGGAGTGGGCGTCGGAGGCCACCTTGTCCTGGGCGGACGACAATGCCCAGACGCTGTACGCCCCCACCAGCTTCCACGGCTATGAGGCCATGGCCACCGACACCACGTACGAGGTGAAGGACAAGAAATATCGGGCGATGCAACTGCTGATCACCACAAGCGCCCAGGAACACTACGAGCTGCGCGTGGACATGCCTAAGGGAGGAAAGGACGAGAGCCGGGGCCACCTCCTGTTCACAGGAGCCCGCGCCCGCCTCAAGGTCGGCAAGGCCATGGTGAGCCCCTGAACAGGCACGCGACGGGGCCGCCGCGTCGTGCGTAGCGCGGCGGCCCAGCACGTGGGGTCACACCAACGCCGACCAGGGCCGACTCGACGCGCTGGCCGCCGAGATCGCCGCCCTGCGCGACCCCATGGTGGCCGCGACCATCCACTTCTACGGATGGTGGCCCTTCAGCGTGAACATCGCCGGGTACACCCGCTTCGACGCCACCGCCGAGAAGGACCTCAGCCAGGCCTTCGACCGGGCGTACAACACCTTCGTCGCGAAAGGCGTCCCGGTCATCATCGGCGAGTACGCCCTGCTCGCCTACGACCACACCCGCCCCGGCATCATCGAGCGCGGTGAGGTGCGCAAGTACTTCGAGTACCTGGGCCAGTACGCCCACCAGCGGCAGCTCACCACGATGCTGTGGGACGCCGGTCAGTTCCTGAACCGCAACGAGCTGCAATGGCGGGACCCGGAGCTGTTCGCCCAGATCAAGTCGAGCTGGACCACCCGCTCGGGAACCGCCTCCAGCGACATGGTGTTCCTCCCCAAGTCGGGCGCCATCACCAGCCAGACGCTCACCCTGAACCCGAACGGCACCGACTTCCAGGGGCTTCGGCACGGCGATCGCGACCTGGTGAAGGGCGAGGACTACACCGTCTCCGGCGACCGGCTCACCCTGACGGCCGCCGCCCTCGGCCGGCTGGCCGGCGACCGGGCGTACGGGGTCAACGCCACGCTGCAGGCCAGATTCTCCCGGGGCGTCCCCTGGCGGATCGACGTGATCACCTACGACCCCCCGGTACTGTCGAACGCCACCGGGAGCACCGGCTCCTACGCCATCCCCACCCAGTTCCGGGGCGACATGCTGGCGACGATGGAGGCCAGATACGACGACGGGAGCAACGCCGGTCCGGCCGACTGGACCCCGTACCAGCAGTGGGACACCGCGTTCTCGGCGTACACCGGCGACTCCATCAAACTGACCCCCGACTTCTTCAACGAGGTCAAGGACGGCTCCCGGGTGACGCTGACCTTCGACTTCTGGAGCGGCGCCTCGGTGACCTACCACGTCACCAAGACGGGAACCTCGGTGACCGGCACCACCGCCTGACCCCACCTGCACCGTTCCCGCCCCGCTGACGCCGTCACTGTAAACCGTCATATGGTTGAAAGCGACGTTGGAAGCCGTGTCCGCCACCCGGGGGAGCCGTGGTGGGACCCCGTGGCGAGGTGGTGTGGCTGTGCACGCAGCCCCTCGAACCCGCCGCCACCACCTCGCTCCCGGAGCGGGCCGGCGCCCGCCGCGACGACGACCACCGCTTCGCCTGGTCCGCCCAGATGCCGGAAACGGCGGCCCGCCTCGGGATAAGGCGGTAGCGCATCGCGAAGGAGGCACGGTGATGCATGACGACGACGAAGCGCCGAGGCCCGACGGCCGTGCAGCACCGTACGGTCACGAGGAGACCCGGGAAGAGCGGGCCGACCGCCGATGGTCCGAATTGCTTCAGGAGGTGAGGGTGACGCAGACGGGCATGCAGATCCTGTTCGCCTTTCTGCTCACGGTCGCCTTCACCCCACGCTTCCAGAGCCTGAGCCACGCGGATCGGACCATATACGTGGTCACGGTTCTCCTGGGCGCGGCGGCCAACGGCGCGCTCATCGCACCGGTCCCCTTGCACCGGATCGTCACCGGGCGCCGGCTGAAGCCGGAGACGGTGCATATTGCGGCCCGCTTCACCATGGCCGGGCTGGTGCTGCTGGTGTGCACGGTGGTGTCGGCGCTGCTGCTGATCCTGCGCGTCGTCGTAGCCGATGTCACCGCGCTCTGGCTCACGGTCGCGGCCCTGGTGTGGTTCGCGGGCTGCTGGATCGCCCCCGCGGTCTGGCTCTTCCATCGCCACCGCAAGGAGCGCTGAACAGGCGCGAAGCCATCGGGGCGGGGCCGACGACGCGCCGGCCCCGCCGAACAACACCCTCCGCCCCGCGCGGAAGGCGCGGATCGCCGGATCAGTTGTAGCCGAAGCCGGGTGGCAGTGGCCGGTTCACGAAGAGGGCCAAGGGGAAGGCGTCGCCGAGCACGCGGTAACCGTCGGGGTTGAAGTGCAGATGGTCACCCACGTCGAGGTCCGGGCGGAGGCGCCGTGGATCGTCGTTGTCCCGGGCCGCCCTGTCGAGGTCCACGACCGCGTCGAAGCGACCGCTCGTACGTATCCAGTCATTGACCCGCTGCCGTGTCGCCTCGCGGTGGCCCGCCGCGTCGTCGTAGTCGTGGTTGCCACCGAACGGTGTGATGGTGGCCCCGTAGACGCGGATCCCCTGCGCGTGGGCGCGCATGATGATCTGGTCGTACGCGGCGATGAGCCGGTCCGCGACGTCCTTCTGGGCGTCGGGGGTGGCAGGGGCGGTCCCGATGTCGTTGACGCCTTCGAAGACGATCAGAGAGGTGACGCCGGGCTGCACCAGTACGTCACGGTCCACACGGGAGAGGCCGCCCGGACCCAACCCGTCCGTGAGCACCCGGTTCCCGCCGGCCGCCTGGTTGAGCACCGCCGTGTCGGCCGTCCTGCGGTCGGTGCGCAGACGGGTCATCAGCCGGTCCGTCCAGCGGTCGTTCTGGTTGGTGGTCGAACCCCTCCCGTCGGTGAGCGAGTCGCCCAGCACGGCGGTGGCCCGGGTCCGCGCCGGCGACCATGTCTCGACGCCGCTCAGGAAGTACCAGTGGTCGACCGAGGCCGCCCCCGCCAGGTCGGTGGCCTCGACGTGGTCGCCGCGCAGCAGGTACGAGGTGGTGCGCGAACCGGGGTGGGAGGTGATGGCGGTCGACTGCTGGCCCGTGGCCAGGTATGCGGTCACGGTGAGGTTCGAGCCCGCCGCCAGCTCGAAGTCCAGGGGGTCGGACACCACCTGTGCGCCCGTCGGCACCGTCGTCGAGGTACGGCCGTGGAAGGTGACGGGCCGGGACGTGCCCGGTTTGATCGTGCTCACACCGGCCCGGCCGTTCATGGGAAGGGCCACGGAGACGCGGGTGATGGGCAGTGGCGCGCCGCCGAAGGCATTGGAGAAGCGGAGCCGCAGATGGTTGCCGCCCACCGATATATGCACGGTCTGCCGGAGTGTGCTGTCGGCGAGGACCGTGCCGTCCTGGGTGTACGGCGCGGGCGGCATGTTTCCCGGCTCGGTCAGCTGGGGCATGGCGGCCCAGGTGCCCACCCAGTGGGTGCCCGCGGGCGGCGCGGCGCCCGCGCTTCCCCCGGCCGGTGCGGTGTGCGCCTCGCTCCGCTCGGCCCCTTGGGCGCCGGACACCAGCATCACGATGGGCAGAACGGTGGCGGGCACAGCCGCCGCCAAGAGACCGAGTCTTCGCGTAATTCTTCGCACGGACCATCCTTTCCCGACCGGTGGCCACGACGATGTGGACGCACCCCACCCTTCCCACCCGTGGCCTGCGGTACACGGTCCCCGGCTGCTCGGTCGCCGCGCCGCCCCGACCGAGGAGCAAAATGGACATTTCGCCGGTCTGATGCGCACGATTTCCTCTGCAGATCTGTGTCGGCTGAACTACACCGCGCCCCGGAGGAGAACCGTGAACCGTCGTGTCGTCCACACCCGTGGCGGGTCGCCTGCCGAGGTCCTGACCGTCGTCGAGGAGCCGGAGCCGACAGCGCCCGAGCCCGGCCAAGTGCTCATCCGCACCACGGCTTTCCCGGTGCACCCCGGTGATCTCCAGGCTGTCGAGGCATACCCGGGCAAGGCCGCACAGCCGGTTCCGGCCGGTGTGGAGGCCACCGGCGTGGTGGAGGCGATCGGCCCGGGAACGCCGGTGGCGCCGGGGGTGGAGGCCGGCGGCCGGGTCACGGTCTTCCCGCATCCGGGGGCGTGGTCCCAGTGGATCGTGGCGGACGCCGAGGCGGTCGTCGCCGTACCGGACGAACTGCCGGACGAGATCGCCGCGCAACTGCTGGCGAACCCGCTGACCACGGTGATGCTGCGCCGTGCGGCACAGGAGCACCCGGCCTTCGGATACGACGGTGTTCTGGTGCAGACCGCCGCGGGCTCGTCGGTCGGGCGGCTGGTGACGGGCGTGTCCCAGTTCCACCACTTCGGGCTCGTCAACGTCGTCCGCAGCGACCGCGGCGCCGCCGAGCTGCGCAGGCGGTTCCCGGACGTGCCCGTCGTCTCGACCGAGCGTCCAGGCTGGACCGACGAGGTCCGCGAGGCCGCCGGTGGCCGACCGGTGAGCGTGGCCCTCGACCCGATCGGCGGGAAGCTGGCCGAGAGCCTTCTGGACCTGCTGACGCCGGGCGGGAAGCTGATCAGTTACGGGCTGATCGCCGAGGAGCCGATCCCACTGCACGCGTCGACGCTGCTGAACAAGTCGCTGACCCTGCAAGGCAAGAACATCGGCCGGTGGCTGTCCGAAGCCTCCGCCGAGAGGCGGGCATCGGACGTCGCCACCGCCCAGCAGATCGCGCTGGGGCTCAAGGACCAGTTCGTCGTGGCCGCCGAGTACGGCCTCGGCGAGCTGACCAACGCCGTCGAACACGCGGTACGGCCCGGCAAGGTCGGCACCGTCCTCGTCCGCCCCTGACAGCCGCCGTACGAGGACTCCGGTGGAGTAGCCGGGCGGGCGCCCGAGCCGTCCCGGACCTGGAAAGGGAAGGGACAGCAGCGCGCCGGAGGGAGCGGCTCGGGATGCGGATCGTCGTGGACCTCACCCGCTGCCAGGCGTACGCACAGTGCGTGTTCCTCGCACCGCGGGTGTTCGAGCTGCGGGGGGAGGAGGCGTTGATCGCTACCAGTGGGACGGCAGCGACACCGCGGTGCGGCGCGAGCGCGCTCAATCGCGGTGACGGACCGTTCGCGGTCAGACGGCGGTGCGACCGCCGTCGACGGGCAGGATCGCGCCCTGCACGAAGCTCGCCTCGTCGTCCGCCAGGTACACGATCGCCGCCGAGACCTCCGCGGCCGACGCCGGCCGTCGGGCGGGTGCCTGGGCGGCCAGGCTCTGCAGGTCCTCCTCAAACTTAGCGGTGGTCTCGGTCTGTGTGGGACCGACCTGCACGGCGTTCACCCGCACGCCCCGCGGGCCGTACTCGGCCGTCCACGCTTTTGTCAGGAGGTTCAGCGCCGCCTTGCTCGACCCGTACAACGCCATGCCCTCGAACCCGAGCACGGCCGCCATGGTGCTCACATTGACGATCGCTCCGGCGCCCCGGTCGGCCATCGGCGGGGCGAGTTCGGCCACCAGGTAGAACGGGGCCTTGACGTTGAGCGCGTACACCGCGTCGAACAGGCTTTCCTCCGTGTCCTCCGTCGGCCCGAAGGGGTAGATCCCCGCATTGTTGACCAGGATGTCGACCCGGCCGCCGCCCACTGTCAGGGCGTCGTGTGCAAGACGTCGCACCGCCGGGGCGTCGCGTAGGTCCGCGCCCACGAAGTCGGCTCTCCCGCCGCGCTCCCGGATCGCCCCGACCACGGCGTCGCCGCGGGCCGCGTCACGGCCGGCGACCAGTGTGTGCGCACCGCGCTCGGCCAGCGCTTGTGCTGTGGCCGCGCCGATGCCGCTGGTTGCCCCGGTCACGAGCGCGACCTTCCCCTGCATGGACGGAGCCGTCATGGCCGGTCCTTATTGGCATCCGGCAGATACCACTGGTGTGGTGCGACCAGTTCGTCGATGGCCGGTTCGGGGCCCCATGAGCCGGGGGTGTACGGCTTCAGCGGCGGCGGGTTCTCGAGGAGGAGGGCCGACGCCGCCCAGATGTGCTCAATGCCATCGGACCCGGTGAACAGCGACCGGTCGCCCAGCATGGCGTCCAGAATCAACCGTTCGTAGCCCTCGAGCCCGTGCTTCTGGCAGAAGGAGCCGCCGTAGCGGAAGGTCATCGTCGCCGGTCCGAGTCGCATGGTGGGGCCGGGCTCTTTCGCGAGGAAGGTGGCGGCGATCCACCCGGGGTCCTTGAAATCGATCACTATCTTGTTGCCCTGGTACGCGTCCTGTTGGGCGGGGTCGGTACGGAACATCCGCAGGGGCGGCTCGCGCAGGCCCAGGGTGATCACCTCGCGGCCCTGGGCGAGGTTCTTACCGGAGCGCAGATGGAACGGGACGCCGGCCCACCGCCAGTTGTCCACCTCCAGCCGCAGCGCGGTGAACGTCTCGGTCTGTGAATCGGGGGCGACACCCGCCTCGTCGCGGTAGCCCTCGTACTGGCCGCGTACGACCTGCCCGGGGTCGATGGGGCGCAGCGCCTCGAAGACCTTGGCCTTCTCGTCCTGGAGCGGCTGGGCGGCGAGCGAGACCGGTGGTTCCATCGCCACGATGCCGAGCACCTGGATCAGATGGGTGACGATCATGTCCCGGAAGGCTCCGGTGCCTTCGTAGAAGTGGGCGCGGCCCTCGAGGCCGAGCGTTTCGGGGACGTCGATCTGCACATAGCTGATGTGGTCCCGGTTCCAGATGGGTTCGAACAGGCCGTTGGCGAACCGGAAGGCGAGAATGTTGTCCACCGATTCCTTGCCGAGGAAGTGGTCGATGCGGAAGACCCGGGATTCGTCGAAGACGGCGTGGATTGTCTCGTTGAGCGCTTGTGCTGACGCGAGATCGGTGCCGAAGGGCTTCTCCACGATCACTTTCCCGTTCTCCGCCAGGTTCGTATCGCCGAGCATTCCGATGGTGGATGCGAACGCGGGGGGCGGAATGGCCAGATGGAACAGTCTGCTTGGCCGCCCGCCGAGGGAGTCCTCGGCTGCCCGTATGGCCGCGAGCAGCGGGCCGGGGTCCTGGGCGTCGGCCGCGCCGTACGACAGCGAGTCCGCGAAGGACTGCCACGCAGGCCCGGACGGCTCGGACCGTCCGAAGGTGGTGACCGCGTCGTGCGCCAGGGCGCGGAAGGCGTCGTCGCTCAGCGCGGACTTGGCACGGGACGAGCCCACGATGCGGTAGCCGTCCGGGAGGAGGCCCGCCGCGGCGAGATGGTACAGCCCGGGGAGGAGTTTGCGCCTGGCGAGGTCGCCCGAGGCGCCGAAGAGCACGATGACGTGGTTGTCCGGGCGGGTCACGGCCGGCTCCGCTTCTCGGCGTGTCCGCCGAACTCACTGCGCATGGCGGACAGGACCCGGTCGCCGAACTCGCCCAGACCGCGGGACTCGAACCGATCGGTGAGCGCGGTGGCGATCACAGGGGTGGGTACGCCTTCGTCGATCGCCGCCCGTACGGTCCAACGGCCTTCGCCGGAGTCCGAGACGTGCCCGGCGAAATCCTCCAGATGCGGGGACCGGGCGAGGGCGTCGGCGGTGAGGTCGACGAGCCAGGAGCCCACGACCGAGCCGCGGCGCCACACTTCGGCGACCTCGCCGACATCGATCTCGTACTGATAGGCCTCCGGTTCGCGCAGCGGGGTGGTCTCCGCGTCGGCCGTGCGCTTGCGCAGCCCGGCGTCCGCATGCTCGATGATGCTGAGTCCTTCGGCGATCGAGGCCATCATTCCGTACTCGACCCCGTTGTGAACCATCTTCACGAAGTGTCCGGCGCCGCTCGGACCGCAGTGGAGATAGCCCTGGGGTGCCGTGCCGTCGGCCTGTCTGCTCGGGGTCGGCTCGGCGGAGCCGGTGCCGGGCGCGATGGTCCGGAAGATGGGGTCGAGCCGGGCGACCGGCTCCCGCTCACCGCCGATCATGAGGCAGTATCCGCGGTCGAGCCCCCAGACCCCGCCCGAGGTCCCGCAGTCCAGATAGTGGATGCGGCGAGGAGCGAGCTGCGCCGCACGGGTGATGTCATCGCGGTAGTAGGAGTTGCCACCGTCGATGACCGCGTCGTCCGGGTCGAGGAGTTCGGCCAGCTGATCGAGGGTGGGCTGGACGACGGCGGCGGGCAGCATGAGCCAGGCGGCCCGTGGCCGCTCCAGCTTCGCCACCAGGTCGCCGAGCGAGCGGGCGGCGACGGCGCCCTCGCCTTCCAGCTCTCGTACGGCGCTTTCGTCGAGGTCGTAGACCACACAGCGGTGGCCGTCGCGCATCAGCCGGCGCACGAGGTTCGCGCCCATCCGGCCGAGCCCGATCATGCCGAGCTGCATGGGGGTGTCGGTTGCCATGGTGCTCTCCTGCGGGACGTTGTGGGACGGGCCCTAATGCTTGAGGGCGCGGTAACGACGGATGAGGGCGTTGGACGACGAGTCGTGGGTGAGCTCCCGTTCGGCGTCGGAGGTGAGTTCCGGGGTGATCCGGGCCGCGAGTACCTTGCCGAGCTCCACCCCCCACTGGTCGAAGGGATCGATGTCCCAGATCACCCCCTGGGTGAACACGCTGTGCTCGTAGAGGGAGACGAGCGTGCCGAGCAGCCGAGGTGTCAGGACCTCGCCGAGCAGCACATTGGTGGGGCGATTGCCTTCCATGACGCGGTGCGGAACGACCTCGGGCGCGGTGCCCTCCGCCCGGACCTCCCGCTCGGTCTTGCCGAAGGCGAGCGCTTCGGCCTGCGCGAAGATGTTGGACGACAGGATGTCGTGGTGGTCGCCGAGCGGGTTGAGGCTCTTGCCGAAGCCGATCAGATCGAGCGGTATCAGCCGGGTCCCCTGGTGGATGAGCTGGTAGAAGCTGTGCTGGCCGTTGGTGCCGGGCTCTCCCCAGTAGACGGGTCCGGTGTCGTAGTCGACCGGTGTGCCGCCCAGGGTCACATGCTTGCCGTTGGACTCCATGGTGAGTTGCTGGAGGTATGCCGGGAACCGCTTCAGATACTGCTCGTACGGCATGACACCGATGGTCTGGACGCCGAAGAACTCCGCGTACCAGACGGCGAGGAGCCCCATGAGCCCGGGCAGGTTCGCCTCGAGCGGGGCCGTGCGGAAGTGTTCGTCCATGGCGTGGAAGCCCGCCAGCATGTCCTGGAACTGCTCGGGTCCGATGGCGACCATGGTGGACAGACCGATGGCGGAGTCCATCGAATAACGACCGCCGACCCAGTCCCAGAACTCGAACATGTTGGCCGTGTCGATGCCGAATTCCGCCACGCGCCGGGCATGGGTCGAGACCGCGACGAAGTGCCGGGCCACGGCCTCCTCGCTGCCGAGGGCGCCCACCACCCAGTCGCGCGCCGAACGCGCGTTGGTGAGGGTTTCCAGCGTGCCGAAGGTCTTGGAGGAGATGATGAACAGGGTCTCCTCCGGGGAGAGGTCGCGGGTCGCCTCGACGAAGTCGGTCGCATCGACGTTGGACACGAAACGGAAGGTCAGATCGCGCCGGGTGTAGTGGCGCAGCGCCTCGTACGCCATGACCGGACCCAGGTCGGAGCCGCCGATCCCGACGTTGACGATGTTTCTGATCGGCTTTCCGCTGTGCCCCTTCCACTCGCCCGACCGGATGCGCCGGGCGAAGGTGGCCATGCGGTCCAGGACGGAATGGACCTGGGCGACGACGTCGGCGCCATCGACGACGAGCGAACTCCCCCGTGGCATACGGAGGGCCACATGCAGCGCCGGGCGGTCTTCCGAGACGTTGATGTGCTGCCCGCGGAACATCGCGTCCCTGCGCTCTTCCACACCGCACTCCCTGGCGAGCTCGCAGAGCAGGCGCATCGTCTCGTCGGTGACGCGGTTCTTGGAGTAGTCGAGATACAGGCCGGCCCCCTCCGCGCACAGCCGCTCACCACGGTCCGGGTCCTGAGCGAACAGCTCACGCAGATGGACCGCTCCGATCTCGGAGTGATGTTGTTCAAGCGCCTTCCACGACGGCTTCTGCCGCAGGGAGTCGATGGACATCTCACGGACCTCCTCAGCCCGGAGCCACCAGCTCGCGCGCCACTTGAGAGACACGCTCAGGGGTGAATCCGAACTTGTTGAGCAGCTGTTTGAGGGGTGCGGAGGCGCCGAAGGTGTGCATACCGACGATGGCCCCGCCATCACCGACGTACCGGTCCCAGCCGAACGTGGAGGCCTCCTCCACCGCGACCCTGGCCGTCACCGCGGGCGGCAGCACCTGATCGCGGTACTCCCGCGGCTGGCGGTCGAACAGCTCCCAGCACGGCATGCTCACCACCCGGGACGCGATGCCCCCGGCGGCGAGTTCGTCATGCGCGGCCAGGGCCAGCGACACCTCGGAGCCGGTGGCGAGCAGGATCACCTCGGGCTCGCCCGGGGATGCGTCCGCCAGGACGTAGGCACCCCGCGCGACACCACTGGCCGCCCCGAGCCGATCGCGGTCGAGGGTGGGAAGGGGCTGACGGGAGAGGACGAGCGCGGCAGGCTCCCTGCGCAGGGCGGTGACCACGCGCCAGGTTTCGACGACCTCGTTCGCGTCGGCGGGCCGGAAAACGAGCAGCCCGGGCGTCGCGCGCAACCCCGCCAGTTGCTCGACGGGCTGGTGAGTGGGGCCGTCCTCGCCGACCCCGATGGAGTCATGGGTGAAGATGTGCACGGTGGGGATCTCCATCAGCGCGGAGAGGCGGATGGCCGCCTTGGCGTAGTCGGAGAAGATCAGGAACCCGGACCAGTACGGACGGAGCTTTGTCAGCGCCATGCCGTTGGCGACGGCGGCAGCCGCGTGTTCCCGGACGCCGAGGTGCAGATTGCTCCCGGACCGGTCGTCGGGCTGGAAGTCGCCAGCTCCACCGAATACGAGGCGGGTCTTGGTCGACGGTGTCAGATCTGCGGACCCGCCGAGGACCCAGGGCACCGCCGTCGCCACGGCGTTCAGCACCTGGCCCGACGAATCGCGGCTCGCCAGACCCTTGGGATCGGCCGGGAAGGTGGGCAGCGCGTCCTGCCAGCCGTCCGGGAGCTGCCGACGCTGGATCCGCTCCAGCTCCTCGGCGAGATCGGGGTGCGCGCCGCGGTAGGCGTCGAACGTCTTCTCCCAGCCGCTGCGCAACTCCGCGCCCCGCGCGCCGATACCGCGGGCGAACCAGTCGGGCACACCGTCGGGGATGTGGAAGTCGGCGTCCGGCGGAATGCCGAGGACACGCTTGGTGGCCCTGACCCCCTCCGGCCCGAACGGCGCTCCGTGTGCCTTCGGTGAGTCCTCGACCGGCGAGCCGTAGCCGATGTGGCTGTGCACGAGAACCAGGGTCGGGCGTTCGGTTTCGGCGCGGAAGGTGTGGAAGGCGCGGCTGATCTGGTCGAGGTCGTTGGCGTCGGCGACGGTGGTCACGTTCCAGCCGTAGGCCAGAAAGCGAGCGGCGACATCCTCGGTGAAGGTGATGTCGGTGTGGCCCTCGATGGTGACCCGGTTGGAGTCGTAGATCCAGCACAGATTGGACAGCTGGAGGTGTCCGGCCAGCGAGGCCGCCTCGGAGGAGACGCCCTCCATCATGCAGCCGTCCCCGGCGAGCGCGTACACGTCGAAGTCGAAAAGCGTGAAGTCCCCGCGGTTGAACCGCGCCGCCAGCCACTGGCCGGCGATCGCCATGCCGACGGAGGTGGCGACCCCCTGCCCGAGCGGGCCGGTGGTCGTCTCGACACCGCTGGTCCACCGGTACTCGGGATGGCCCGGGCAGCGCGAATCGAGCTGCCGGAACGACTTGAGATCGTCGAGGGTCACCGCCGGACGGCCCAGCACCTCGTAGTCGGGGTCGACCGTGCGGACACCGGTCAGGTACAGAAGCGACCAGAGCAGGGTGGAGGCATGGCCCTCGGAGAGCACGAAACGGTCGCGGTTCGGCCAGATGGGATCGGCGGGATCGAAGCGCAGAAACCGCTGCCACAGCGTGTACGCGACCGGTGCCATCCCCATCGGAGTTCCTGGGTGCCCCGAATTCGCCTTCTGGACCGCGTCCATGCACAGTCCGCGAATCGTGTTCACCGACAGCGTGTCCAGGTCGGTCATCGCCACGCCGCCCTTCCGTGCTCTCGATGCACCTGGGTTGGAGGCTTGGCCACGCGTGGGCCATGTGATTCACCCACTTTCACCAGCCTAGGCTTGCCCGTACCCACCCTCAACTCAGGTCGGCTCGGCGCCGGGTTCCCGGGGATTTCCCGGGGTGTGTCCGGTGAGCCACGACAGGGGGTACGACCCCGCTCGTCGTAGGGCCGACCGCATGAGGCCATGACCTCGTATCGGTTCGGGAGGTTCGGGAGGTTCGGCAGGTTCCGGAGGGCCGGCCCCTTGTTCATACGTCGGACCGGACGACGGTGGCGAGGACGTCGTTGAAGGCCTCGGTGGAGGTGGGATGGGTGTAGACGGCGTCGCGGAGTTCGGCCGCCCTGATGCCATGCCGCATGGCGAGCGAGACGGTGTTGATCATTTCCTGTGCGTCGACGCTGAGCAGGGCGGCGCCCAGGATCTCATCGGTTTCGGCGTCGAGGACGAACTTCATCATCCCGCGGGTGTCCTCGACGATGTACGCACGCGGCATGGCGACGATGTCGGCGACCGGCTGGCTTGCGATCTTCACGCGGTACCCGTTGGCCCGTGCATGTGCCTCGGTGATCCCGACGGTGGCCAGTGGCGGGGTGATGAAGACGGTGTGGGGGATGGCGACCCGGTCGGCGGTGGAGCGCTTGCCCTCGCCGATCAGCTGGTCGAGGACGATACGGCTGTCGTCGAGGGAGATGTAGGTGAACTGCGGCCCGCCGTTGACATCTCCGAGCGCGAAGATATGCGGCTGGCTGGAGCGCAGATGTTCATCGACCTCGACCGCCCCGCGCTGGGTGGTGCGCACACCGGCGGCTTCCAGGTTCAGATTGCGGGTGGCCGGTGCGCGGCCGGTGGCGGCCAGGACCGCGTCGGCTTCCAGCGTGTGTTGTCGGCCGTCCGCTTCGTAGACGACGGTCGCGGAGGTTTCGCCGTCACGGATCTCCGTGGTGCTCGCACCGGTGATGATCTCGATGCCTTCGTCCACCAGGATGCCCTCGGCAACGGCGGCGACGTCGTCATCCACGAGGCCGAAGATCTTCGGGGCTGCCTCGAGCACGGTGACCTGTGAGCCGAACTGCCCGTAGATCGAGGCGAATTCCAGGCCGAGGTAGCCGCCACCGATGATGGCCAGCCGCCCCGGGAGGATGGTGGTGTCGATCAGTTCGGTGCTGGTCACGGTGTACTGACTGGTCCGCAGGCCGGGGATGTCGAGGACGATCGGCTGCGATCCGGTGTTGATCAGGATCGTCTCGGCGGTGATGGTCACGCGGCCATCGCCGGAGTCCACGCTCACGGTGTGCGGATCGGTGAACGCGGCCGTTCCCGTGATCACTGTGATGGTGTCCATACTGTTCAGCCCGTCGTAGTTGCCGCCGCGGAACAACTTGGTCAGCGCCTGCACCTCGCCGACGGAGCGCTCGTACCACTCCTGCGGCACATCCTCAGGCCGACGCTTGCGGGAGTGGTGGACCAGTGCCTTGGTCGGCACACAGCCGACATTCGGGCAGGTGCCGCCGTACATCCTCGCCGACCGCTCGACCAGCACCACGCGCTTGCCGAGCCGACCCATGGTGGCGGCCACCGTCTTTCCGCCCTTGCCGAATCCGATCACGAGCACATCGGCATGGAGGCTTCGGTTCGTGGTGCCCATGTTCGCTCCCGATGTCGAAATAGATGAGCACGAAATAGATGCCGTCATCTCAACGGCACCACCAAGACCACGGCGACGCAACTGGCCCCCCGGCCGGCTGCCGGCGGCTGGCTTTTCGCCCTTCAGCGGATCCATCGCGCACTCTGGAAGGAAGCACATGCGATCGCAGGCGCGGGCGCGACTGCCGCGTCCGACGGTGCACCCCGCGGTCGCTGTCGAACCGGAGGAGAGCGAGCCATGGCCGGACCGATAGCAGTGCTTTTCGATATCGACGAAACCCTGGTCCACACCGGAGATTCGGGAAGACGCAGCTGGGCCTGGGCATTCGATCAGTTGCACGGTGTAGCCGCCGATATCGGAAAACACACCTCGGCTGGGGAGACGGATCCACAGGTCGGCCGGAAAACGTTCCATGCCGTGCTCGGCCGGGAACCCAGTCACGACGAGATGGCCCGCCTGTACGCCCGCGTATCTGTGGCATCTGTCGGAGGACATCTGGGATTCCAAGGGGTATCGCGTGCTGGACGGCGTCGAGGAAACCCTGCGACGGATCGCGGACGCGGGGGTCATCCTCGGGCTCATCTCCGGCGCGATGGAAGGTGCGGCCAGGATCAAGATGGAACCGGGCAAGCTCGGCCGCTACTTCGTCTTCGGCGCCTATGGCTCGGACTCCCCGGACCGGGCGGAGATCACCCGCATGGCGATGGCCAAAGCCGGTCGGCTGCATGGGCGCGATCTGACCCGCGACGAGGTGTACGTGGTCGGGGACACCCCTCGCGATATCGAAGCCGCGCATACGGCGCATGCGACCGGGGTCGGGGTCGCCAGCGGCCACTACACGGTCGAGGAGCTGAGTGCCGCCCGGGCCGACCACGTGCTCACGGCACTGACCGAACCGTTCCCACAGATCTGAAAACCCCGCTTCGACGGCGCGCCCTCTCCAACCGGAGGGGGCGATGCCGTCGAAGCGGGGGAGGGGCCGTCAGACCTCTGGCTCAGCCGCCTGCAGGAGGCGTGGGCCGACCCGGCGGTGGAGCGGGACGGCCGGCAGCTTGTCGGCCTCGGCAAGGCGTGATTGTTTTCAATGTCGGACGTTCCTGTTTCTTCTGCGTCTGTGCGCGACTGGGCGTCTGTGCGTTGCTGGACGCAGACAAGATGGGGGAACGGCCGACTAGTTCGATCGGTGTGGTGTGACGTCGATCACAGCGTCAGAGGCGGTGGCGGCTCAGCCTCCGACGGCGGGCGCGCCACCTGCCGTGGTCAGTTCGACTGCCGACGGGCCTGCTTCACCTCGCGGTCGATGGCCCAGGCGTCGGCGACTGGCCCGAGGTGGCCGAGCTTATCGGGGTTGATCACCGTGCGGATGGTCTGAATCCGCCCGTCGAGCACATCGAGGGCCAGGGTGTGGAGCACCTTGCCGTCCCGGTCGCGGAAGATGGCGCCGGACTGGCCGTTGACCTCGTGCGGTTCGAACGTCACATCGATCCGGATCATCAAGGGGAAGACCGTGCCCAGCACCCGGGCCACGTTCTCCGCGCCGATGACGGCCTTGGCCAGCTGCGGGGCCTTGCCGCCGCCGTCGCCGACCAGTTGTGCGTCGGCGGCCAGCAGATTCCGCAGCCCGCCCACATCGCCGTCCTTCAGGGCGTCGAAGAACCGCGTCGCCAGTTCCTGCCGCTCCTGCCGGTCCGCCTCGAACCGCGGCCGTCCGGCCTCCATATGACGCCGCGCGCGCACCAGCAGCTGCCGGCATGCAGCCTCCGAACGCCCCACCGCCGCGGCGATCTCGTCGAACCCGAAGGCGAACACCTCGCGCAGCACAAACACCGACCGCTCCAGCGGGCTGAGCCGCTCCAACAGCAGCAGTGCGGCCATCGACACCGAGTCGGCCAGCTCCGCCGCCCGCGCCGGATCCTCATACGGATCGCTCAGCAGCGGCTCGGGGAACCACGGTCCGACGTACTCCTCCCGCCGCACCCGGGCGGAACGCAGCACATCGATCGAGATCCGTGTCACCGTGGTCGACAGAAATGCCTTGGTCGACGTGGGCCGGGTCGTCGAGCCGTCAAAGCGCAGCCACGTCTCCTGCACCGCGTCCTCGGCCTCGCTCACGCTGCCCAGAATCCGGTACGCGATCGAGAACAGCAGCGGCCGCAGCTCCTCGAACTCCTCGACCTTGCTCACGCCGGATCCCCTCCCGTAGAGGCCCTTCCACCCGGCCGTACTCGCCGGCGCGGGCATCTTCTGGTGATCATCGGGATCACCGGCAGGCCAGAGTAACGCCGCCGGTTGACCGTGATGTGCTCTCCTCCGTGATCGTCAGCGGCTTTCACCTCCTGAGACGAGGCAGCCCAACCCCCTGTGACATGGCCGCATGTGACCTGGATCTCCCGGTCGCCGATGTGCGTCAGCCGAGGAAATAGTGTGCCAAGCAGGGACTGTGCCGAGTGGGGAGTGGACAGGTGTTTCAGGGGATGCTGGGCCGGGACATCATGAGTGTGTGATCGCCCTCATCGTCGTCGTCTTCGTATTGGCGGTGGCGTGTTTCGTCGCCGGTGCGAAGAGCTCCGCCGGCTCGACGAGCAACGCCGTCCTCTCCCGGCGGACAGGATGGCTGGTCTACGGAGTGCTTCTGGTGGCCCTGGGCCTGTATCTGGTGAACGTGTACCGGGAGCAGACGTGGAGCGATGGCGAGGTCGGGGCGGTGGCGCGGGAGGCGGCCGAGGCCGTCGACGGGGCCACGTACGCCAGTGCGTACACCGTCCATGACGCGGTGGAGGACCACTTGCGGCGCGCGGCCAAGGGCAAGGGGGCGTGGGAAGACCTGCATGTGCTCAACCAGGGGCTGGACTTCACGGTTTTCGCCGAAGAGGACGGACCCGCTCACTGCATCCAGGTGACCACGACCGACGCCACCGTCGGTGGCGCGGGAACCACTGGTTCAGGCACCGGGACCGTCGAGGGGGTCCGGGTGTCCGCCACGGTGTCCGACGGACGGTGCTAGTGTCCGCGCCGGCAGCCCGCGCGGGTACGCGGCTGCGGCGCGTCGCTGTCGCCGCGCTATGCGGCGCACCGGGCGTGCGAGCCCGCGGTGAGCGTGCTTCGGTCGGTACATAAGCGATGAAACGGATGCAGCTCCTCGGTGGGAGGTCATGCCATGAAGATCGCAGTCATCGGTGGTACCGGGCTGATCGGATCACAGGTCGTGAAGAAGCTGAACACTGTCGGTCACGAGGCGGTGCCCCACTCGAAGTCGACGGGAGTCGACGTCATCACGGGCGAAGGGGTGGCTGATGCGGTCGCCGATGCCGACGTCATCGTCAGTCTGACGAACTCCCCGACCTTCGACGAGGCCTCGGCGGTCTTCTTCCGGAAGTCGATGGGGAACCTGCTGACGGCCGGGGAGAAGGCCGGCGTCCGCCACTTCGCCGGCCCCGAAGTCTTCCCGCTCGACGAACTCGGCAGGATCACCCTGGCGGCCCGTTCCGACGGCCGTACCGTCATGACGGACGACACCGCCGGCATGTTCGCCCTGGTCCGTGGGGACGTCCTCACGGGCAAGGAGGACGCCCGGCTGGCCCCCACTCGCTACGCGGACTGGCTGGCTTCCCGATAATTTCACACTGTGCTGCATCCACACTGTGCCGTCAGAAGAATGGGCGACGTTCACTACGCGTATTACTCTGTATCCGGATGGGCTGCCGCACACGATGCACACGGTTCGAGACGTGCGGATGGGCAGCGTAAAGGGTCTGGGGATGAGAGGAACGCATGGTCTCGGTAGCCCACACGGCACAGAGCATTGAGATCACCGCAGAGAACCTGCAGGAGGAGCTGCGTCGCCTGGAGGTCCAGCGGCAGGCCCTGGAGCGGGAGTTGGCCGCGGTGGTGGCGCATCTCGGCTCGGTGCGGACGACCCTGAACGCTCTCCAGGACCTGATGCAGGTGGCGACGCTCGCGTCCGGCGAGGCTGCCGTGGGTGTGGCCGTCCCGAAGCCGGTGCGGGCAAAGGTCACCGAGGCGGTTGAGCCCACCCCGTCCGGCCC
>NZ_MUNE01000710.1 GCF_002154605.1 Streptomyces milbemycinicus
GGCGGCCGACGGCGACGTCAGCGCGGTCATTCAGACCGGACCGGTGGCCGACAAGCTCGACGTCGTCTTCATCGGCGACGGCTACACCTCCGCCCAGCAGGGCGACTTCCACGCCGACCTGCGGTCCAAGTGGGAGCAGATGTCCGCCGTCGAGCCGTACGCCTCCTACAAGGAGCTGTTCAACGTCTGGTCGGTGGACGCGGTCTCCAACCAGTCGGGCGTCTCCGGCGACCCGGGCAAGGACGTCGTCAAGGACACCGCGCTGAAGTCGTACTTCTGGTGCGACGACATCGAGCGGCTGCTGTGCGTCGACACCGCCAAGGTCGAGTCGTACGCCGCCAAGGCCCCCGACGCCGACCTGGTCGTCGTGCTCTCCAACTCCACCAAGTACGGCGGCGCCGGCTACACCCTCACCTCGCAGGTCGGCTACGACGGCATCGCCACCGCCTCCTCCGACCACGCCGACTCCGACCAGGTGGCCGTCCATGAGACCGGCCACTCCCTCGGCAAGCTGGCCGACGAGTACTTCTACGACGACTACGGCACCTACACCGGCGCCGAGCCCGGCGAGTCCAACGCCACCAAGCTGACCGCGGCGCAGATGACCTCGCAGCAGAAGAAGTGGTACCGCTGGATCGGCCAGACCTCGCCCGACGGGGGCACGGTCGGCGCGTACGAGGGCGGGCGCTACTACCCCAAGGGCATCAACCGCCCCACCGAGAACTCGATCATGCGCACCCTCGGCCGGGAGTTCAGCTCCCCCGGCCGGGAGGCGATGATCGCGGGCTTCTACCAGCACGCCAGCGTGCTCGCCAGCACCACCGGTACGAGCACCGCCGTCAAGCGCGACGCGACCATCAAGGTCACCTTCCCGGCCTCCGCGTCGATCACCTGGTCCGTGGACGGCACCGAGGTCACCGCCGCGCGCGGCAAGAGCTCGGTCACCCCGGCCTCCCTCGGCATCACCGCCGACGGCAGTGCGCACACCATCACCGCCAAGGCCACGGACAACACCAAGGCGGTCAAGGACCCCGCCCTGCAGAAGAAGCTGACCGCCTCCCGCACCTGGAAGGTCGCCGCCTCCTAGCCGCTCACCGCCGCCACCCCCCAGCTGCCGCCCCGTGGACCCCCGCCGCGGGGCGGCTTCTTTTCCGCGCTTCCCTTCCGCGCTCCTGCCCGGTCAGCGCGCGTAGGGCCGCAGCGGCGGCTCCTCGCGCACCCACGGCCGGCTGTGGATCAGGACATCGAGCGGGAGGCTGGGGAACCCAGGGTCACCACGTCATCGACCTTGGTCCGCCGACAGCCCGCGCAGCAGCTCCCGGGCCCGTTCGGCGAACTCCCCGCTTCCGGTGGCGGCGGCCCGTTCCAGCAGCTCGCCCGCGCGCCCGCGGTCACCGTCCTCGGCGGCCATCTCACCGAGCCTGAAGGCGCCCTCGGCGATCAGCTCGGGCTCATGGGTGGCCTCCAGCAGCCGCTCGTACCAGATGCGGGCTCCGTCGCGGTCGCCCAGCCAGTAGTGCAGCTCGCCGAGATGGCCGGTGGCAAGCGGCCGGTGGATGCCGTCGGCCTTGAACGCCATCTGGTACCACTTGAGCGCGCCGTGCAGATCGCGGCGGCCCTTGGCGACATGGCCGAGCAACATGGCGGCGTAGCCCCGGGTGCGGAGATCGCTTCCGGCCAGCTCCACCGCGCGCAGCAGATGCGTCTCGGAGGTCTCGTCCTCCCCCAGGTTGTGGGCCGTCCAGCCGAGGCCGAGGGTGGCCCAGGCGGGGTTTTTGACGCCGAGGTCGAGTGCCTGCTGATAGGCGGCGCGGGCTTCCTCGCCGTCGCCGTCGCCGCCGCGGGTGCGCAGCATGTCGCCGAGGCGCATCACGAATTGGGCCAGGGAGGTGCGGTTCTTCTTCTGGCCGAGATCGCGGGCGGCGGCGATGCGGTGGGCCGTTCGGGCGGCCTCCACGGCGCCGTCGAAGTCCTTCAGGGTGTACAGCACCGAGGCGAGGGAGGAGGACGCGTGCATGGCGTTCGTCGATCCGCCGGCCTCGATCGCCCGCCGGTACGCCTCGGCGGCATCGCGCAGGCCGCCTTGCCGCTGCCCCAGGCGGTCGCCCTTCTTCCGGTACGCCCTGCCGACGGCCGCGGGGTCCTCTTCGCGCTCGATCAGCTGGTCGTACAGGAAGAGGGCGTCATCCCTGCTCGAGGCGTCCTCGGCGAGCCTGCGCAGCTCTTCGAGCGTCAGCCGCGTCTCCTCCGGGGGCTCGACGGGCGCCCCGGCGCGGTAGATCCGGAACTCGCCTCCGTACCCCTGGTATCCGGTGATCACCGAGACCGCGAGCATGCTGCCGTCCGGCGACCAGGCCATGGCGGGGAGGGTGTCGCCGCCGGACCGGCAGCGCATGAGCAGCGCGCCGTCGGAGACCCGCCACAAATCGATCCGCTCGTCTCCGTCGAATTCGTCCTCGGCCGGGCCCTTCCCGCCGCCGGCCACCAGATAGGCCCCGTCCGGCCGGACGGTCGCATCGGACTTGATTCCGGCGAGCGTGGTCAGGACGCGGCCGGTCTCCGGGTCCAGGATGTGCACATCGCTCCCCTGGGCGACGAACATCCGGGTCTCGTCGCCGGTGAAGGAGACGCTTCCGACCGACTCCTTCCCGCGCGGAAGGTGCAGCCGGCGGGGCGATGCGCCGGACGAGCACAGTACGTCGACCCAGCCGCCGAAACCGGTGAAGCCGCCGTAGCCGCCATCGGCGCGATAGCGGCCGAAGCCGCCGTCGGCCCGGTAGCGGCCGGTGCGCGAGCGGGCCTCTCGCGGCTGCGGAGGGATATCCACCTCGGCGCCGCTGTCGACGTCGTAGGCACGGGTCGGGGCGTCGTCGTCCGTGTCGCCGCCGCCCCATCGGACGCGCTTGGTGATCCGGTGGGTGCCGGGCACCCACTGGATGTCCTGGCCCCACAGGGAGCTGAAGGGGACGCGGACCTGCTCGCTCCAGTCGTCGGTGCGGAACACCACCAGCTCACACGCCTGGCTGGTGACCGCGAGATACCGCCCGTCGTCCGAGAAGGCCAGATCGCTGGGGGTGCCCTCGTCGCTCTCCTCGTCGCCGAACGGGCCGAGCGTCACCGCGGGACGCCGCAGGTCCAGCACCGTGGGCGCGTCCGCCTCCAGCACCTGGTCGGCCGTGGTCGGGTAGGAGGCGGTCGCCCAGCCATGGCCGGGGCTCAGCGACCCCAGCCAGCGGGCGTCGGTGACCTCGACGTCGTAGTCGGCCTGTGCAAGCAGCTCCTCGTCCTTCCAGCGGCCGTCACGCTCGTAGTAGAAGTCGTTGAGGCGCTGCCAATCGGCCTCGGCCACGGGGTGGTTGCGGGTGGCTGTCCGCTCGATTCGCCGGACGTACCGATGGGTGTGCGCGGCGACCCACTCACCGTCCAGGACCTTGTCGACGCCGACCATCCGCAGCGGGTGGAGCGAGGTGAGCGGCAGGCGGTTCGCCGCCTCCCACAGCAGCGAGAAGAAGAAGCTCGGATCGTCGGGCAGCGGTGCGTGGGTCCGGCTTTCGGTGTCGTAGTACACGACGAAGACGCGGAACCGGACGCGCAACTCGTCGGGAGCGACGTCGAGTATGCGGATGCCGTACAGATCGGTGGCCATCGGACCTTCCACAGCAGGGGACTTCGGGAGTCCGGACCATGGTCACAGAAGCGTCCGACAGCCCGCCCGGTAAACCGTCTTGTCCGATACGGCAGGCAGCGGCAGACCCTAGGGCCGCCGCAGCAGCCCCCGCTCCAGGGCCACCACCACCGCGCGCGTCCGGTCGTTCACATCGAGTTTGGCGAACAGGCGCAGGAGATGGGTCTTGACCGTGGCCTCCGTGATGACGAGGCGTTTGCCGATCTCGGCGTTGGTCAGGCCGTCCGCCACGGCGTTGAGTACATCGGTCTCGCGCGCCGTCAGCGGGTCCTGGACCGGGCGGCGCATACGCGCGATCAGCTTCTCGGCCACCCGCGGCGCGAGGACGGTCTCGCCGCGCGCCGCCGAGCGGATCGCGTCGGCGAGCTGTTCGCGGGTGGTGTCCTTGAGGAGATAGCCGATGGCGCCTGCCTCCACACCGCGCTCGATGTCCTGGTCGGTGTCGTACGTCGTCAGGATCAGGACCCGGGTGCGCGGATGCCGGGCGACGATTTCGGCGGTCGCCCCCACACCGTCGAGCACCGGCATCCGCAGATCGACGAGCGCGACATCGGGGTCGTACCGCTCGACGAGTTCGAGGGCCGCCCTGCCGTCCCCCGCCTCCCCGACGATCTCGATGCCGTCCTCACCGGCGAGCAGGGCGACCACGCCCGCCCGCATCACGGTGTGGTCGTCCACCACGATCACCCGAACCCGTTCGCAGGTCATCCCATCCCCTCGCTGCCCTTGTCGCGCGCTTCGCCATGTGTCTCCAGCGGAATCACCGCCAGGATCCGTGTGCCGTCGCCGACCGAGCTGGTGACCGTCAGCCGGCCGCCCAGTTCCGCCAGGCGTTTACGCATCCCGTCGAGCCCGAACCCCGCCGACTCCTCCGGGACGAAACCGGTGCCGTCGTCGGTGACCTCCAGCTCCACCCCGTACGGCCGACGGGCCAGGATCACCCCGACCGTGGACGCCCGCGCGTGTTTGCGGACGTTGGCCAGGGACTCCTGGGTGCAGCGCAGCAGCGCGATCCGGGTCTGCTGGTCGCATCCGACGTCCGCCAGGTCGGCGGCCACCGTGAGCCCCGTGTCCTCCGCGAAGCGGTCGAGGATACGGCGCAGCGTCCGCGCCACGGAGCCGGCCGCCGCGCCGTCCTGCCGCTGCGCCGAGCCCACCAGCTCCCGCGCCTCGGCCAGGTTCTCGCGCGCCGTCGACTCGATCGAGCGCAGCTGCTGGGCGCTGCGCGCCGGATCGGCGGCGAGCCCGGCCCGGGCCGCCTCCGCGAGCACGACGATCGAGGCGAAGCCCTGCGCGAGGGTGTCGTGGATGTCCCGCGCCATCCGCTCCCGTTCGTCCGCCGCCCCCTGGCGCTGATGCGCCTCGGACAGCTCCGCCTGGGTCCGCTCCAGTTCGACGATCAGCCGGGCCCGTTCGGTGCTTTGGGCGACCACCGAGTGTGCCCACAGACCGATCAGGACCCCCACGGCCACCACGATCAGGGTGGACACCAGCGTCTCGCTGAAGAACTCCAGCGACCAGCCCTGCCGGGACCAGGTCCCCGCCAGCGTCGCGGCGGTCGCCAGGCCCAGGAACCCCATGGAGGCCCTGGGGGTCCGCCCGAACATCCAGTAGTGCGGCAGCGTCACCATGAACAGCGCCGCATAGCTGCTGCGCAGATACGCGATCCCGCCGAGCGCGAGCACCAGTACGGACAGATAGACGTGCGGCCGTACGACGGGGTTGTCGGGGAAGCGGTCCAGGAGCGCGTAGCACAGCACCACACAGCCGAGCAGCGCCAGCGCCCCGTATCTGCTCCCGCCGGGCCGGTCCGTCGCGGCGAGCCCGACGGCCATCGCCGCGAACAGCACCCAGCACACCGCGTTCCAGCGGCGCAGCGACGCGGCCCAGAAGGCGTCGGCGGAGGGTCCGGCGAGAGCAGTCATACCGATCAACGTACGTCGACCACCGGCTGTTCATGGGCCGCCCTGTCCGATACGGCCGCGGCCCGTCGCCCAGCCCGCCCCGTCCGCGACGGCCACCAGGTCGCCTCGCCGAGCAGCAGCAGGGCCGAGGGCAGAACCATGATCCGTACGACGAAGGCGTCCAGCAGCACGGCCGCCGCCAGCACGAAACCGATCTGCTTCATCTCGATGATGTGCAGGAAGACGAAGCTCACGAACACGGTCGTCATCACGACCGCCGCGCTGGTGACCACGCTCGCCGAGGTACGGAGCCCATCCAGCACCGCCTGCCGCGTGGGGACGCCGGTGAGCACGGCCTCCCTGATCCGGCTGACCACGAACACCTGGTAGTCCATGGAGAGCCCGAAGAGGATCACAAAGAGGAAGAGCGGGACGCGCGACCCGATCGAGCCGGTGGAGTGGAAGTCCAGCAGCCCCTCGGCCCAGGTGCTCTGGAAGACGAGGACGAGCAGCCCGAGCGCGGCCGCGGCCGACAGCAGGTTCAGTACGACACCGATCAGGCCGAGCACCACGGAACGGAAGGCGTACACGGTCATCGCGAACGTCACCAGCAGCAACGCGCCGATCACCAGGGGCAGTTTGGAGTTCTGGTGGGCGGGATAGTCGGCGTAGCGGGCGACGTCACCGCTGACCCCGTACTCCGCGCCCGCGATCCGGCCGACGGTGGCGGGCAGATAGTCGTGGCGCAGATGGTCCAGGGATGTCTTGGCCTGACGGGAGTTGCCGAGATACGGCACCTTCAGCCGCAGGACGCTGATCCGGTGGTCGGCCGACGTCACGATCCGCGAGCCGTCGGCGAACAGCGGATCCCGGTCGGCCCGCCCGGCAAGGGCGCGCAGCGCCCCGGTGACCTCGCGGGTGCGCGAGGCGTCGGCGCGTACGACGACGTCGTGCGTGACCCTCTGCTCGGGAAACGCCTCGTTGAGACGGTCGTACACCCGCATCGCGGGGATCTCGCGGGAGTGGGTGTCCCGGCTCATCTCCGTGATCTTCAGCCCCGTCAGCGGAAGGACGAGGGCGAGCAGCGCGAGGACCGAGACGCAGAGCGTGGCCAGGGGATGCCGGGCGGCGGGCCGCAGCAGCGCCGCCCAGATCCGGCCGCCGCCCTCGCCACGCGCCCGCCGGGCCGGCTTACCGCGCTCCGCCCGGCGCCGTGCCCTGCGTTCCGCCCGCTTGCCGAGTACGACCAGCAGTGCGGGCAGCGCCGTCAGGGAGCTGGCCACGGCGACCAGGACGACCACGATGGTGCCGGTGGCGAGCGAGGAGAAGATCACGTCGGAGGCCAGATACAGCGTCGCGGTGGAGGCGACGACCGCCAGCCCCGATATCACCACCGCATGCCCCGAGGTGGCCGCCGCCAACTCCACCAGCGCCTCGGCGCTCAACCGGCCCCCGCCGCGGGCCCGCTCCTCGCGCTCCCGCTTGAGGTAGAAGAGCGTGTAGTCGACGCCGACCGCGAGGCCGATCATCAGGATGACGTTCGTGCCGACCCCGACGTCGGGGGACAGGTGCGAGACCACCATCGACAGGCCGATCGCCGCCGCGATCGACGACAGGGCGAGCAGCAGCGGCACGATGGCCATGACGACCGAGCCGAAGGCGATCAGCAGCGTGATCAGCGTGACCGGAAGCGTGATCTTCTCGGACAGCGCCAGGTCGTCGTTGCGCTGCTGGTCGACCCCCTTGCTGGTGGAGGGACTTCCAGTCTCCTCGAGCAGCAGCCGCGGATGGGACTTCTGCACGGCCTCGGTCTGCGCGACCAGCGCGCCGACCTTGGCGTCCGCGTCCAGCTCCTCGCCCTTGATGGCCACCTCGACCATGAGGATTCGGCCGTCGCGGGACCACAGCGGCGCGGCCACGCCCGCGACCTCGGGCAGTCGCTTCATCCGCGCCGTGAGGTCCCCGCGCGGCCGCCTCGGCGGCCCGCTCATCGGCCCGGCTGTCGAGGGCGCCGGACCGGGCGGAGATCAACACCTGCTCGGCGGACCGGCGCTCCAGATGCCCCTCGGCCGCCATGGCCTCGGCCCGCCCCGCCTCGCCGACGCGGTAGTCCGCCGTCTTGGCGCTGTTGATGCCGACGGCCCCGCCGATGACCAGGCACAGCGCCACGAACACAAACCATCCGACGACCGCCCGCCAGGGGTGGCGCGCGCTCCAGCGGGCCACCCGCACAGTGAGTGAGTTCATGCCTGAAAGCTTTGCTGAGCAGGGGGTTTGGCGGACAGAGGTGTCAGGTTGAACCTGCCGTCCACCGATCGGTGGACCTGAGGGAGGGGGATATCCCCCGCATGCTTGCCCACCGGCCTGCTCGCCCGTTGGCTGGGCTACGCCACCGCTGCCTTGCACACGAACGGGGCGGCGTAAGCCGACGTGGTGTCGGTGTACGCCGCCTTGGGAGGATGTGGTCCGGGTGGTTATTTGGGGTCGCGGTTGAACACCGCCTTCGACCAGCGGTAGCCGAGGGCGGCCAGGCCCAGGCACCAGGCGATGCTGATCCACCAGTTGTTGCCGATGTCGGTGCCGAGGAGCAGTCCGCGGATGGTTTCGATGGTGGGGGTGAAGGGCTGGTACTCGGCGATCGGCTGGAACCAGCCGGGCATGGCGTCGACGGGGACGAAGGTGCTGGAGATGAGCGGGAGGAAGATCAGCGGCATGGCGTTGTTGCTGGCCGCTTCGGCGCTGGGGCTGACCATGCCCATGCCGACCGCGATCCAGGTGAGTGCCAGGGCGAAGAGTGCGAGGAGTCCGAAGGCGGCGATCCATTCCAGGGCGGTGGCATCCGTGGAGCGGAAGCCGATGGCCACGCCGACGGCGCCGACGAGAACCACACTGATGACCGCTTGCAACACGCTGCCGATGACGTGTCCGATGAGCACGGAGCCGCGGTGGATCGCCATGGTGCGGAAACGGGCGATGATGCCTTCGGTCATGTCGTTGGAGACGGAGACCGCGGTGCCGATGGTGGTGCTGCCGATGGTCATCAGCAGCAGGCCCGGGACGAGGTAGGCGATGTAGTCGGAGCGGTCGGCGCCACCGCCGCCGATGCCCGCGCTCATGGTGTCGCCGAAGATGTAGACGAAGAGCAGGAGCAGCATGATCGGGGTGAGCAGGAGGTTCAGGGTCAGGGAGGGATAGCGGCGCGCGTGCAGGAGGTTGCGCCGCAGCATGGTGGCGGAGTCGCGTACGGCGAGGGAAAGCGAGCTCATCGGACGGTCTCCTTGGGCTGGGTGGGCT
>NZ_MUNE01000711.1 GCF_002154605.1 Streptomyces milbemycinicus
CGAAGTTGTACGCAGCGGCGAGCGGCTGGCTGACCTCGTGGGCGATGGCCATCGCCATGTCGCCCATGGCGTTGTACCGGGCGAGGTGGTCGAGGTGCTGGGTGTCGCGGCGGTGCTCCTCCTCGGCGCGCACCCGGTCGGTGATGTCGTAGAAGAGGAGCATCCGGCCGCGCAGATCGCTCTCGATCTCGATGTACTGGCAGGTCGCCGCGTACCAGCGGGGTGTGCTTCGGGGTGCGGCGAACCGGTAGCGGCCTTCTTGGGCGGGCACGATGCCGTCGAGGCAGTAGTCGGCGAAGTCCGCTCCGTAGAGGCCGTCGCCGAGCAGCCGCACCGCCGACTCGCTGGCGAAGACGACACGGTCCGCGTCGTCGAGGACGACGATGCCCTCGGCGAGGCTGCCCAGGAAGGTGCGCAGTCTGCTCTCGGTGCGGAACAGGTCGTGCCGGACCGCCTTCTCCTCGGCGATGTCGCGGAACTGGACCATCACCACCGTCCGCGCCGGAAGGTCGACGCGGATCGCGATCGCCTCGGTGAGGATTTCCTCGCCGCTCTTGGACCGGTAGCACCACTCGGTGGCGCTGACGCCGTGCTCGACGGCCTGCCCGAGCCAGCGGTGTCCGAGCTCGCGGCTGTACTGGCGGGCGTTCTTGCTCATGTCCGGCGCCTTGAGCGGCCGCAGCTCGTCGACGGTCCAGCCGAGCAGGTCGCAGGCCGCGCGATTGGCCCACAGGATCTGGTAGGTGTGGGCGTCGTGGAGCAGGACGCAGTATTTGAGGGCTTGGGTCAGCTCCCGGAAGTCCGCGGGCGCCAGGGGATCCACGGCCGTTCCTCTCACTCGCCCGCCGGGAGGCGCAGCCCCAGCCGGAGCATGTCGTGTACGAGGGTGGCGATGCTCTCGGCGCCGGTCTTCTCCCGGATGCGGGCGCGGTGCACATCGACGGTTTTGGCGCTGATGCCCAGCCGTCCCGCGATCCGTTTGTTCGGCTCACCGTCGACGGCCAGCGCGAGCACTTCCCGCTCCCGTACGGTCAGACCGTCCAGCTTCGCCCGCAGCTCGCTCTGCCGGGCCGCCCACGCGAAGCGCTCGCGGGCCGTGCGCTGGGCGGCCTGCACGACGTCGAGCAGGTGCTGGGGGTCGTAGGGCTTCTCCAGAAAGTCGACGGCCCCGTTCTGCAGGGCCCGGACCGACATCGGGATGTCGCCGTGCGCGGAGACGAAGACGACGGGCAGCGGCGTCCCTGTCTCGTTCAGCAGCCGCTGGACGTCGAAGCCGCTGAGCTCCGGCATACGGACGTCGAGCACCAGGCAGGCGGGCCGGCCGCGGTCGTAGGAGCGCAGAAAGGTCCGGGCGTCCCGGAAGCGCTCCGAGCGGATGCCGATCGATTCGAGGAGCCAGGCCAGCGACGCGCTCAGCTCCTCGTCGTCGTCCAGGATGTAGACCAGGCACATCTCAGCCGTCCCAGGCGGCCTGGGCGGTCCAGTACTCGCTTCCGTCGGCGCTGATCCCGCACCGCCACTCGCTGGTGCGGCGCAGAGTGGGTTCGACCCGTGCGGTCGCCGCGTCCGCGCCGTCCGGGCCGTCCTCGTCGACCTGCCAGTGGACCCAGTTGACCTCCCGGCCCGTGCCGTCGTGCACGAACAGGTCGACGTGGTGCCAGCCGTAGTTGTGGGTGTCGGCGTAGCAGGTCAGCAGCATGGTGCGGTCGTTCATCGCTCCCCCGGCAGCGGTGCGGTGAAGAGTCGTTCGGTGCGGAAGGCGGAGATACGGGGCCGGTCCGGGTCGAGCCGGAAGGTCACGTCGAGCCGGGCGACCATGAGCTCGGCCTCGCCCGACTCGTACCGCGAGAGCTGCTGCATCTGCCAACTCCCCCGCACACCGCGACCGCCACCGTCGACCGTGCCGGGGAACAGCAGGTGCACATTCGTACGGAAGTGGGGGTGGGGCGGCAGATAGGCCGTCAGCATCGCGACGATCGCCTCGCGGCCCTCGGTGCGGCCGAACTTCTCGGCGTAGGCGCTGCCGCCGCCCTCCCAGACGGCGTCCTCGGTGAACAGGTCGCCCAGTTCGCCCTCGACGCGCGCGGGTACGTCGCACAGCGCGAGATACCGGGTGAGGGTGGCCGAGCACGCGTCGTACGCGTTCATGAAGCGGCCTGCCTCAGCCGTTCCGCGCGCCGTCGCGCCTGCCGTTCCGGGTCGGGGACGGGCGCCGCGAGCAACAGCCGCTTGGTATAGGCGTGTTCCGGGGACTCGGTGACCTGGGCCGCGTCGCCCGTCTCCACGATGTCGCCGCGGTACAGCACGGCCACCCGGTGGCTGATGTGCCGTACGACGGACAGGTCGTGGGTGACGAAGAGGTACGCCACGCCGGTCGCCTCCTGGATCTCGATGAACAGGTCGAGCACCCGGGCCTGTGTCGTCAGGTCCAGGGCGCTGACCGGTTCGTCGCAGACGATCAGCTTGGGGTCCCGGCAGAGGGCGCGTGCGATGGCGATCCGCTGGCGCTGGCCTCCGGAGAACTCGCGGGGCAGCCGGCGGGCCGCGTCCTGGGGGAGATACACGTGGTCCAGCAGCTTCTGCACCCGGGCTTCCGCGTCCGCGCGCGCGACACCGGTCACCAGCAGCGGTTCGGTGAGGATGTCCATGACCGTCATGGCGGGGTTGAGCGAGGTGAACGGGTCCTGGAAGACGACCTGGATGTCCTTGCTGAGCGCCCGCCGCTCCCGTTTGCCCAGTCGTGAGATGGGCCTCCCCTCGTACCGGATCTCGCCGCCGGTGACGGGTGCGAGACCGAGGACGGCCCGGCCCAGGGTCGTCTTGCCGGAGCCGGACTCGCCGACCAGGCCCAGGGTCTCGCCGGGCTCGATGGCCAGGGAGACACCGTGCAGGACGCGGAAGGGCTTCTTGCCTCGGCCCTTTCCGGGGTACTCCACGACGACGTCGTCGAGTTCGAGCAGCGGAGAGGTCATGACGTCACCTCCTTGAGGGGCTTGTCGGGGACGCGCAGATCACCGCGCGCGGGCCCGCCTTCGAGCGTCGAGTCCAGGAGCATGCGCGTGTACCCGTGCTCGGGCGCCGCGAAGATCTGCCGGGCCGGCGCGGTCTCCACGATGCGGCCCTTTTGCATCACCGCGACCCGGTCGCAGATGTCGGCCACGACACCGAAGTCGTGGGTCACCAGGATCATGCCCATCTCCCGCTCCTGCTGCAGCGAGCGCATCAGGTCCAGCACCTCGGCCTGCACGGTGACGTCCAGCGCCGTGGTCGGCTCGTCGGCGATGAGCAGCCGCGGGTCGCAGGACACGGCGCCGGCGATCAGGACGCGCTGGGCCATACCGCCGGAGATCTGGTGCGGATACGACCTGAACACCCGCTCCGGGTCCGGGATGCCGACCCGTGCGAGGAGTTCGAGCGCCTTGGCGCGGGCCTCGGCCCGGGAGAGCCCCAGGTGCTTGCGCATGGGCTCCACGAGCTGGGAGCCGATCCGGAAGCACGGGTCCAGGTTGGACATGGGCTCCTGGGGGATGTAGCCGATGCCGCGCCCGCGCAGGGCGTTCAGCGCGGCGAGGTCCAGGCCCAGCAGATCCTTCCCGTCGAAGACCATCCGGTCCGCCGTCACCTCGGCCTCGTTCGGCAGCAGCCCGAGGACGGAGAACGCCGTCTGGCTCTTGCCCGAGCCGGACTCGCCGACCAGACCCAGCACCTCACCGCGCGCCACGGTGAGGCTCACCCCGTCCACGACGGTCTTGTCGCCGCCGGGCTTCGGGTAGCCGACGCGCAGCCCCGCCACGGTGAGCAGGCGGTCCGCGGGCGCCTCGGCCACCGGGGCCGCGGCCCTTCGCTCGACCCGCTTACGACGCCTGACCACCCGGGGCTCGGCCGTGCCCAGCGCGTCGCGCACCACGTTGCCCAGCAGGCTCGACGCCAGGATGGTCAGGCCCATCGCGGCGCCCGGCCAGACCAGCAGCGCGGGCGCGTTGTAGATGTTGGTGAAGGCGTCGCCCAGCATCGCGCCCCAGCTGGCCTGGGACGCCTTGCCCAGGCCGAGGAAGGCGAGCCCCGCCTGGATGCCGATCGCCACGGCGAACACCTGCGTCGCCTGGATGAGGGACGGGGCGATCACCACGGGCAGGACGTGGCGTCGCATGATGCGCCCGTCGCCGAGCCCCGAGACGCGGGCGGCGTCCACGTACAGCTCCTCGCGGACCGCGATCACCGATGCGCGGATGAGGCGGAAGACCATCGGGGCCATGATGACGCCCAGGACGACCATGGCGACGTTGAGGTCCTGCGAGACGGCCGCCATCACGACGAGCATCACGATGATGGCGGGCACGGCCATGATGACATTGACGATCCAGCCGGCCACGGCGTCGAACCAGCCGCGGTAGAAGCCGCTGATCAGACCGAGCGGCCCGCCGACCGCGAAGGCGACCAGGACGGCGAGCGTGCCGCCCACGAGGCTGGTGCGGCCGCCGTACAGCAGCCGTGAGAGCACGTCCCGGCCGACGCCGTCGCCGCCGAGCGGATGGCTGCCCGACATGGGCGCGAGCGTGTCCGCCATGACGCTGTGGTCGGGCTCGTAGCCGGTGAGCAGCGGTGCCGCCAGGCTCGCGACGATCAGCAGCGCCAGGACGACCAGGCAGCCGACGGCCAGCGGATCGCGCAGCGCCCGGCGCACGAGGCCGTCCCGCTTGGGGGCCGGAGGGAACTCCACCGCCGTCATGAGACACGCACCTTCGGGTTGAGCCAGCCGTACGCGATGTCCAGCAGCAGATTGACGGCGACGACGATGCCGACGGTGACCACGACCGTGCCCAGCAGCACGGGCGCGTCACCGCGTACGGCGGCCGAGTTGGCGAGGGTCCCGATGCCGGGCAGACCGAACACCTTCTCCACGACGACGGCGCCGCTGATCAGGCCGATGAACTGCAGGGCGATGACGGTCAGGGCGGGCGGGGCGGCATTGCGCAGCGCATGCTTGAACACCACGCTGCGGGTGCTCAGGCCACGGCTGCGCAGTGTGCGCACGAAGTCGGCGCGCAGTACGTCGATCATCGCGCCGCGCACCTGCATCGCGGTGGCCGCGGTCGCGGCGACGGCCAGGGACACCGCGGGCAGGATGATCGAGCGGAACCAGTCGGTGGCGGAGGTGCCCAGAGCGACATAGCCCGTGGCGGGCAGCCACCCGAGCTGGACCGCCAGGGTGACCACGAGGACCAGGGCGATCAGAAAGCTGGGCACCGCGGTGCCCAGCACGGCGGCGAACTGCACCGCGCGGTCCACCCAGCCGCCGCGCAGCGCCGCCGCCGCGCCCAGGGCGACGCTGAGGACCGCGGCGATCAGCAGGCCGGTCAGCACCACGGAGAGGGTGACCGGCAACGTGTCCATCAGGGACTGGTTCACCGAGTCGCCGGTGAACCACGAGCTGCCCAGGTTTCCCTGCGCGGCCTGTTCGACCCAGTGCCAGTAGCGCTCCACCAGGGGCTGGTCAAGACCGAGTTCATGGCTCTTGGCGGTCACGGCGGACCGTGAGGCGGTCTCGCCCAGAACGTTGCGGGCGACGTCGGTGCCCGTGAGGTTCAGCAACAGGAACGTCGCGGTGGCCACGACGACCACCAGAACGGCACCGGCGGCTATGCGCCGGAACAAGAAGACGAGCACGGTCAGTTCCTCCTTCCGCGTGTCGGTGTCGGAGCGGGCCCGGTGGCTACTTGGCCGCCGGTGCGTAGTTGTAGATCGGCGGGTACTGGGTGCCGGGCTGCGGTGTCACCTTCACGTCCTTCGCGGTCGCGTACGCGTTGGCGATGACGTTCCAGGGGGCGTTCCACGCCTGCTCGACCACGTAGGTGTTGAGTTGCTTGAACAGCGCCGACCGCTTGGCTCCGGTCGCCTTGCCGATGCGCTCGATGAGGTCGTCGGCCTTCGGGTCGTCGTACTTGAAGGGGTTCCAGGTCGACTTCTTCGTCAGCTGAAGCTGGACCTTGTCCCAGACCGTGGGCGCGCCCAGCTTGAAGTACGACATCGCGTACTTGCCGGACAGCATGCTGCTGAAGACCTGGTCGCCCGGCAGGTTGTCCAGCTTCACCTTGATGCCGATGTCCTTGAGGGACTGGGTGAGCGCGGCCTGCTCCTGCGGGAACATCGCGGAGAGGTCCGGGATGGTGACGGAGAAGCCGTCCGGGTAGCCGGCCTCGGCCAGCAGCTTCCTGGCCTTCGCCGGATCGTAGGAGTAGGTGTCGTCGAGCCCGGCGTCGTTGCCGTCCTCACCGGGTGCGAACAGCTGCGTGGTGGGCGTGCCGAGCCCGGTCTTGGCCGACTTGACGATGGCCTGCCGGTCGAAGGCGTGGTTGAGCGCCTGGCGGACCTTCAGCTTGCCGAGCGCGGGCACCTTCTTGCCGGCTCGGTCCCAGATGTACAGGCCCTCGATGTCGCCGGGCTGGTAGGTGACGACGTTCAGACCGCGGCCCTTGACGGTCGCCACCCGGTTGAGGTTGAGGGTGGCGCCGTCGAGCTGCCCGGACAGCAGGGCGTTGGTGCGCGCGGTCGGGTCGGCCAGGTACTTGACGACGATCTTGTCGTAGGGGAACGCCTTCGCGTTCCAGTAGTCGGGGTTGCGCGTGTAGGTGTACGTCTGCCCGGCGGTGGTGGCCGACGTGTCCAGCTGGTACGGGCCCGAGCCGACCGGGACCTTCGGGTTCTCGAGCGACTTGGGGCCGGCGATCATGCCTGAGACCTGGCCCAGCGCCGAGAGCAGTGACGCGGTGGGGTGGCTCAGCTTGATCGCCACGGTGTGGGCGTCGACGACGTCGACGCCGGTGATGTCCTGGATCTCTCCGGCGGCGCTGCCGGTGCCGCTCTTGGTGTGCAGCAGGCTCTGCCTGACCGCGTCCGCGTCGAGCGCCGTGCCGTCGGTGAACTTCACCCCGGTGCGCAGCTTCAGCGTCAGGGTCGTCTGGGCCTTGTCGTACGACCACGACGTGGCCAGGTTGGGGGTCGGCTCGCCCTTGGAGTCGAGCCGGATCAGCGTGTCGAAGACCGGCTGGTAGTACTGGGCCTCGGGGCCCATGCTCGCCTTGGCCAGGTCCCACGGCGTGGCCGTGACCGACTCGGCGAGGGTCAGTGTCTTGTCGCCGCCAGCGGCCTGGGTACCGCCGCCGCAGGCCGTCGCCGTCGCCGTCAGAAGTCCGGCGCCGATGATCGCCACTGTCTTGCGCATGTTCTCTCCACCTGGTTCACGTACCGGATCACCTCGTTGTCCCCCGTACCGTCCTGCCGTCGGCCGTGCGAAGCCGGTCCAGCCCCGCGTAACCCGGTCACGGCTACGCGTACTGGGCGGCCCACTCCCCGCACAGCCGCACGCTCTCCTCGGGGGTCGGCCGGGCCCCGCGGTCGACCTCGACGATCAGCCAGCCGTCGAAGTCGTCGGGCAGCGCGCCGACGAAGCCCTCGATGTCGGCGTTTCCATGGCCCGGCTCCGACCACAGCCCCGCGAGCACCGTCTTGCGGTAGTCCCAGCCCGCCTCCCTGGCCCGGGCCGCGAGGCCGAGGTCCAGATCCTTGATGTGGACGCTCGCCACGCGGTCCGCGTAGTCGCGCACCAGTTGCGCGGCGTCCGCGCCCGCCCAGGCCAGATGGCCCATGTCCGGCCCGAAGGCGAGAACGGAGGGGTCGACGGTGTCGAGGACGAAGCGGGTCTCCTCCTCGGTCTCGGCCCAGGTCCCGACGTGCGGGTGGAAGGCGGGGGCGATCCCCTCGGCCCGGATGATCCCGGCCATCTCGGCCAGGAGGTCCCGTACCCGCTCCAGCCGCCCCTGGTCGGCGAGGTGGCCGACCGCGGGACGGGCCACCCGCTCCGCGTCCTTCGCCATCCCCATGGCGAGGAAGACCGTGTCCACGCCCAGCTCCGCGTGGTGTCCGGCGACGCGCGCCGCGGTGTCCCGGAACGTCCGCCGCTCGGCGTCGTCGTCGGTGAGCCGGACGGGGATGTAGCCGGGCGCGGGGCTGATGCCGTGGTCGGCGAGGCGGGCCGCGTACGCCTTCGGGGTCAGGTCACCGGGCACGGCGCTGTGCAGGGCCTTGAGGCCCGCGTCGCGGATGACGGCCAGCTGCTCGTCGAGGGGCGGGGCGAGCGTGGGATCGATCCAGCCGTCGGCGCTCGCGACCCACTGGAGGGGGTTGATGGCGAGGCGGTCCTGCCTGATCTTCATCGTCTGTGGTCCTTTCCGTGGCCGGTCACGGGCCTGTCAGTGGCCGGTCACGGGCCTGGTCGGTGGGCGTGGTGCGGGCCTGGTCAGTGGGCGTGGTGCGGGCCTGGTCAGTGGGCGTAGCGCGGCTCGGGGCGCTCGCAGCTGCTCCGCAGCTGGACGACCCGGTTCTCCCGCTGTGCGGTCTCGAAGCTCGCCAGCACCTCGAGGGTGTGGAAGGCGAACTGCGGATTGGCGCGGTGCGGGCCGCCGTCGATGCCGCCCGCGAGGTCCCGCACGCCCAGTCCGCGGCGGTGTTGCTCGGGGGTGTCCACGGCGCCGAAGAGCTCGGTGACCGGGGTGAGCACCCGCCAGTGCTCGTCCTGGTGGCGCTTGATGCGCACATCGCCGTCGAAGAAGTTGGGGTTGGGCAGTGCGAGGGTGCCCTCGGTGCCGTAGATCTCGATGCGCGGCAGTTCGGTGTCCCAGACGTCGAAGCTCATCAGGGTGGTGCCGATGGCCCCGGAGGCGAAGGTCAGCACGGCCGAGGCGTGGGTGGGGACCTCGACGGTGACCTCGTCGACCACCCGCTCGGGGCTGGTCACCTTGCGGGTCTTCGCGCCGATGCGGGTGGCGGCGGACACCTGCCGGACCGGGCCGAGGCAGTTGACGAGCGCGGCCAGATAGTAGGGGCCCATGTCGAGCACGGGCCCACCGCCCGGTCCGTAGAAGGCGCGGGGGTCCGGGTGCCAGGTCTCGGCGCGGCTGGAGCGTACGAAGGCGGTGGCGCCGACGGGTTCGCCGATCAGACCGGTGTCGATGGCGTGCCGGGCGGTCTGCACGGCGCTGCCGAGGAAAGTGTCCGGGGCCGAGCCCAGCAGCTTCCCGCCGGCCGCGGCGGCTTCCAGGACCTCGCGGGCCTCCTCGACGGTGGCCGCGATCGGCTTCTCGACGTAGACGTGTTTACCGGCTTCCAGGGCGGCGATGACGGTCTTGGCGTGGAACCGCGGCGGAGTGATGTTGATGACGATCTCGACGGCATCGTCGCCGAGCAGTTCGTCTGCGCCGCCCCAGGCGGGGATGGCGTACTCGGACGCGGCCTGCTTCGCGCGGTCCTCCTCGACGTCGGCCACACGGACCACTTCGAGCTCCGGAAAGGTGCGCAGGCCCTCGACGTAGCGGCCGAATATGTTGCCGGCGCCCAGAATTCCGATACGGTGCCGTGCTGGTTGCTGAGCCATGAATCTCCTGCGATACGTGGTGAGTCGGGTCAGGCGACGATCAGGGGCCGCAGTGTCCGGTGGGCAATCTCCAGACCGGTTTTGACCTTCTCCTCGGTGCCGCTCCACACCGGGTCCTCGTGTTCGACGGAGAGGGTCCCGGTGAAGCCGTTCTCGTACAGCGCGTCCACGACGGCGTTCCAGTCGACCTGGCCACGGCCCGGGACGCGGTAGCGCCACCAGCCGGTGTCCCATGGGTCCTCGCGCCGGACCGCCTTGCCGAAGAAGCCATAGCGGTCGGCCTTGCCGGGGAGGATCTGGAGGTCCTTGGCCTGGGCGTGCACGATCTTGTCGGCGTAGGGCGCGATGGTCGTCACCGGGTCGATGCCGATCCAGGTCAGATGTGACGGGTCCCAGTTCAGATACAGCCCGAGGGAGAACATCCACTCCCACAGCTCGGGCGAGTAGGCGAGGTTGCCCGGATAGCCGTCCGGGTGCCAGCCCTCCATCACACAGTTCTCGATGATGATCCGCACCCCGCGCTCCCCCGCGTACTCGACGAGCTCGGGGAAGACCTTCTGGGCCTCGTCGAGGTTGTGGGCGACGGGCCTGGTCCAGTCGCGGCCGACGAAGGTGCCCACGTACGGGACGTCCAGCGCCTGCGCCACGTCCACCACCGCCTTGAGGTGGGTGTGGATCTCGGCCCGCCGCCCGGGGTCGGGATGGAGGTTGTTCTCGTAGTAGGCGAGCGCGGAGATGTCGAGGCCGTGGCGGCCGAGCAGCGCCCGGGTCTCGTCGGCCGCGCGGTCGTCGAACCCGGTCACCGGCAGGTGGGCCGCTTCGAAGTCACGGCCGCCGGTGCGGGGCCAGGCGGCGACCTCCAGCGCCTGGTATCCGGCGGCGCCCGCCCAGGAGGCGATCTCGGCGAGGGAGAGCTGGGGCAGGCAGGCGGTGAGCATGCCGAGTTTCATGCGGTGGACTCCAGGGCTGTCAGTGCAGTCGGTGCTACGGGTGCTGTCGGCGCAGGGTCGACGTCGACCC
>NZ_MUNE01000712.1:0-354 GCF_002154605.1 Streptomyces milbemycinicus
ACAACAACCCCACCCCGCGTCACCACCACCAACCGCGAACCACCCGCCAACACACCCCGCACCGCCCCCAACACCCGATCCACCACCGACCGCACCACCAACGGCACCCCACCACCCACAACACCACCACAATCCAGCACCACCACCTCGCACTCAGCACCCTCGGCCTCATCCCAGCCGACCCACGACACCTCACCACCCGGCTCCACCCCCACCGAACGCCACTCCACCTCCAACAACCCCGCACCATCCCCAGAACCCAACTGCTCAGCCGTCACCGGACGACCCACCATCGACCCCACCGACAACACCGGCCGACCACCTTCATCAGCCACCTCCAGCGCCAGCGCGTCC
>NZ_MUNE01000712.1:402-913 GCF_002154605.1 Streptomyces milbemycinicus
CCACCTCGGCGAACACCTCGTCACCACGCCGCCACGCCGCCCGCAACCCCCGAAACGCCGGACCGTAGTGGTACCCGGCGCCGTCGAGGAACCCGTAGACACCGTCGACGTCCAGCTCAGTGGCTCCGGAGGGCGGCCATTGCGTGAGGTCGGCGGCCGGGACAACCGATCCCGGCATCACCGTCGCCTCCGCATGCAACACCCACCCCGCATCCTCATCCACCCGCGAGAACACCCGCACCGAACGCCGACCACCAACCCCCTCATCACCCACCACCACCTGCACCTGCACCCCACCCCGCTCCGGCACCACCAACGGAGCACCCAACATCAACTCCTCAACCACCCCACAACCCACCTCATCCCCAGCCCGCACCACCAACTCCACAAACCCCGTCCCCGGCAACAACACCGCACCCAACACCTCATGATCAACCACCCACCCCTGACCCTCCCGCGACAACCGACCCGTCAACACCACCCCATCCGAACCCGCAGACACCACCACCGC
>NZ_MUNE01000713.1 GCF_002154605.1 Streptomyces milbemycinicus
ACCTGGCCCCGGGCCGTAACGGCGCCGCGCGGCCGGGCGGCGCGCCCACGCGCGCCCCGGGCGGCCCGGGCGGCCCCGGGCGGGCCGCGGCCCCGGCGGGCGGCTCCGGCGCCGCCGCCAGCGGCCCCGGCACCGCCCCGGCGGACGACACGGAGGCGGGCTCCGCCCCCGGCGGCAGAGGTGTGCCCACGCCCAAGGACCTCGCCGGCCTCGGCCGCGGCCCCGCAGGCGGTCAGGCGGGCGCCCAGCCGGCCCCCAGCGCCACCCTGCGCTGGTCCTCCGACAAGGGCTGGATCGAGCGCGGCTCCGGCGCCGGGCTCGGCGAGCCGCCGGAGACCGCCGGGCTGCCCATGCTGGCCCAGCTCACCAGCCCCGAGCAGCGCTGGGCCGACCGCGAGGAGGACATCACCACCGTCAGCGGCGACCCGTTCGAGGTGGGCCAGGTCTTCGCGCGCCGCTGGATCGAGCGGCTTTCCGACCCCGGCCACCTCCAGCAGCTCTCCACCGAGTACCCGCGCATCCCGCACCGCATCGACGGGGAACTGCTGCGCTACGCGGCCCGTTTCGGACTGCTCGCCCACAAGGACGACCAGATCGACGAGCACGACCGCTATGCGATCCGGGCCGGCTTCTGGCGCGAGATCGACACCCGTACGGCCGCCGAGCACGCCCCGCCCGCCGACTGACGGTGCCACCAGGACCGGCGTCGGCGTGCGGTGGCTGCGGGCACCCGAAAGCAGGCGCGGGTGATTGGGCGCGTACCCTCATAGCTCGTGAGGACGGGCGCGAAACAGGCTGCGGGCGGCGATGTGGTGTGTACCGTGCGCGGCCTGGTCAAGACCTATCCCGCCGCGCGCCGCCGCCGGGGCGTGCCCGCCGCGCCCGCCGTCCGGGCCAGCGACGGCATCGACCTCGATGTGCACCGCGGCGAGGTGTTCGGGCTGCTCGGCCCGAACGGCGCCGGGAAGTCCACCCTGGTGCGCCAGCTCACCGGGCTGCTCCGCCCCGACGAGGGCAGCGTCCGGGTGCTCGGCCACGATCTCGTACGCCACCCCGAGCGCGCCGCGCGCCTCCTCGGCTATCTGGGGCAGGACTCGACCGCGCTGGACGAGCTGACCGTCGCGCTCGCCGCCGAGACCACGGGGCGGCTGCGCGGCCTTGACGTCCGCGCCGCCCGCGCGGAGCGGGACGCGGTGATCGAGGAGCTGGGGCTCGGCGAGGTGGCCGGGCGCCCGCTCAAGAAGCTCTCCGGCGGGCAGCGGCGGCTGGCCTGCCTCGCCGCCGCGCTGGTCGGGGAGCGGCCGCTGCTGGTGCTGGACGAGCCGACCACCGGGATGGACCCCGTCGCGCGGCGGGCCGTGTGGGCCGCCGTCGACCGGCGGCGGGCGGAGCGGGGCGCGACGGTGCTGCTGGTCACCCACAATGTGATCGAGGCGGAGACCGTCCTGGACCGGGTGGCGGTGCTGGAGCGCGGCCGGGTCATCGCCTGCGACACCCCGGCCGGGCTGAAGGCGCTGGTCGCCGACGAGGTCCGGGTGGACCTCGTATGGCGGGGAGAGCCGCCGCTCGAGGTGCCCGAGGTCGCGGCGCTGCGGGAGGCCGCGCTGGCCTCCGGGCGGCGCTGGACGCTGCGGATGGCCCCGGAGCAGGCCCGGGCCGCGATCGCCACCGTGACCGGCGGCCCGGCCTTCGCCGCACTCGACGACTTCACGCTCGCCACGCCCAGCCTGGAGGACGTCTATCTCGCGCTCGGCGGCCACTCGGAGGGGGCGGAGGGGCTGGTGAAGGCGTGAGGACCGTAAGCACTGCCGAACCCGCACGGGGTGCGGCCGGTACGGGGAACAGGAGCAGCGCAAGGTGAGTGTCGTGCCCGCGGAGGCCGTGTCCGGCGGAGAAGCCCTGGCCCAGGCCGCCGAGGCGCCGTGGCCCGGCGGCGACGCCGCCCCCGCCCCCCTGGCGGCGCGGGCGCGGCTGCTGCCCGCGCTGGCCGCCGTCTACCGGGCCCAGCTGTCCAGGGCCCGGGTGGCGCGGATCCCGCTGCTGTTCGTGGCGACCTTCCAGTCCGTGGGGATCATGATCCTGATGCGCGGGGTCGTGGACGGCGGGGTGGAGGCGCGGTCCGTGGTCGCCGGGTCCAGCGTGCTGGTCGTGGCGTTCGTCGCGCTGAACCTGCTGGCGCAGTACTTCGGACAGCTGCGGGCGAGCGGCGGGCTCGACCACTACGCGACCCTCCCGGTGCCGCCCGCCGCCGTCGTGCTCGGCGCCGCCGCCGCGTACGCCTCCTTCACCGCGCCCGGGACGCTGGTGACCGCGGTGGTGGGGAGCGTGCTGTTCCAGCTGCCGATGACGCATCTGTGGGTGCTGGTCGCGGTGATTCCGCTGTCCGGCGCGGCCCTCGCGGGCCTGGGCGCGGCGCTCGGGCTGCTCGCGCCCCGCCAGGAACTGGCCACGCTGTGCGGGCAGTTGGGCATGTCGGCCGCGCTGCTGCTGGGCGTGCTGCCCGCCGAGCGGATGCCCGCGCCGGTGTCGTACGCGCGCGACGTGCTGCCCTCGACGTACGGTGTGGAGGCGTTGGCGCGGTCCTTCGACGGGAACCCCGACTGGCTGGTGGTCTGCGCGGACCTCGGGGTGTGTGCAGGTGTGGCGGTGGTCTCGCTGACCGCCGCGACCTGGGCGTATCGGCGTGCGGCCGTGCGGTGACGCGCCGCGGCGGGACTCCCGCCGCCCGATGTACGTCCGCCGCCTGGCACCATGACGGGGTGACCGCACCGTTGACTCCGCACGATCAGCCCGGGCAGCCTTCGCCGCACGACCCGTCTCCGCTGGGAGGTGCAGTGCCTTACCCCACCGCCCCGGACCCCTCCGGGCCGGGCCCCTCGGCTCCGGGCCACTCCGAGCCCGGCCCCGAGCTGCGCGCCGAGCTGGTGCAGGCGGCGCTGGTGGCGATCGGGGTGGCGGTGTCCGGGGTGCTGCTCGGGCTGGTGTGGCTGTGGCTGGCGCCGCGGATTCCACTGGTCTGGATCGGCGACGGGATCTACCCGAAGGACGCCGAGGGCGAGCAGGCGATGGGGGCGGACGGGGTGTTCACGCTGTGGGCGCTGGCCTTCGGGGCCGTGTCCGCGGCGCTCGTCTTCCTGTTCTTCCGGCGGGGCGGTGTCGCGCTGGTCGTGGGGCTGGCGATCGGCGGGGTGCTGGCTTCGGTGATCGCCTGGCGGCTCGGTGTGTGGCTCGGACCCGAGGCCGGCATCGAGGCACATGCCAAGGCGGTGGGGAAGGGCGTGACATTCGACGCGCCGCTGAAGCTGGGGGCCAAGGGGGCGCTGCTGGCGTGGTCGTTCGCGGCCATGGCGGTGCACCTGGGGCTCACATCGCTTTTTGGCCCGCGGGACGAAGAGCCGGCGCAGCCGGCGGGGTGAGGTGCGCCCATGGCGCAGCTGCCGGGCTAGCTGTTGCGCGCGATCGGCGCCAGCACCGCGTCCGTGAGCGCCGCGAGGTCCGTGGGCGACAGCTCGACCTCCAGCCCGCGCCGCCCCGCCGAGACGCAGACCGTCTCGTGGTCGGCCGCCGACGCGTCCAGGGCCGTGGGCAGGCGCTTGCGCTGGCCGAGCGGGGAGATCCCGCCCAGCACATAGCCCGTGGTGCGCTCGGCCGCCGCCGGGTCCGCCATCGCCGCGCGCTTGCCGCCCACCGCCGCCGCCAGGGCCTTGAGGTCGAGCGTGGCGGAGACGGGCACGATCGCGACGGTCAGGCCGCCGTCGACGCTCGCGATGAGGGTCTTGAAGACCCGGGCCGGGTCCACGCCGAGGGCCTGTGCGGCCTCCTCGCCGTACGAGGGGGCCGCCGGGTCGTGCTCGTAGGCGTGCACCGTGAAGGCGGTGCCGGCGGCGGTCAGGGCGGTGGTGGCCGGGGTGCCGGCGGAGGTCTTCTTCTTGGCCATATCCGGTGGGGGCCTCAGTTGGGGCTGGTGGGGT
>NZ_MUNE01000714.1:0-329 GCF_002154605.1 Streptomyces milbemycinicus
GGCGCCGCTCGGGGACACCGACCGGGAGCGGCTGCTCTCCGGCTCCCATCACGACCCGCACGCCCTCCTCGGCGCCCATCCCGTGCGCGGCGGAATCCTCTTCCGTGCGCTGCGCCCGTACGCCAGGTCCGTGGCCGTCACGGCCACTGGGCTGCGCGCACAGCTGCGCCCCGAGGGGGACGGGCTGTTCTCCGGGGTGCTCCCGCTCCGGGGGATCCCCGACTACCGGCTGCTGGTCGAGTACGAGAACGGGCAGTACGAGACCGGGCAGACCGCGCAGACCGCGCAGACCCCGCAGCACGACCCGTACCGCTTCCTCCCCGCCCTCG
>NZ_MUNE01000714.1:342-3147 GCF_002154605.1 Streptomyces milbemycinicus
GACGCCCGAGGCGTACGCGTGGCCGGGGACTTCAACTACTGGGACGGTACGGCCGCCCCGATGCGCTCACTGGGCGGCAGCGGCGTATGGGAGCTGTTCCTGCCCGGTGTGGGTGACGGCGCGGTGTACAAGTTCGACATCACCCGCCCGGACGGGAGCCACACCCTGCGCGCCGACCCGATGGCGCGCCACACCGAGTGTCCGCCCGCCACGGCCTCGATCGTGCACACCTCCCACCACGAGTGGCGCGATGCGGAGTGGCTGGCCCGCCGGGCGGGGCAGTGCGTGCACGAGTCGCCGTTCTCGGTGTACGAGGTGCATCTGCCCTCCTGGCGCCCAGGCCTGACGTACCGCCAGCTGGCCGAGCAGCTTCCCGCGTACGTCAAGGACCTCGGCTTCACCCATGTCGAGCTGATGCCGGTGGCCGAGCACCCCTTCGGCGGCTCGTGGGGCTACCAGGTCACCGGCTTCTACGCGCCCACCGCCCGCCTCGGCACCCCCGACGACTTCAAGTATCTGGTCGACGCCCTGCACCGGGCGGGCATCGGCGTGCTGGTCGACTGGGTGCCCGCGCACTTCCCCCGGGATGAGTGGGCGCTGGCCGAGTTCGACGGCAGACCGCTGTACGAACCCGCCGACCCGGCCCGGGCCGCGCATCCGGACTGGGGCACTCTGGAGTTCGACTACGGCCGCACGGAGGTGCGCAACTTCCTGGTGGCGAACGCCGTGTACTGGTGTGAGGAGTTCCATGTGGACGGCCTGCGGGTGGACGCCGTGGCCTCCATGCTCTACCTCGACTACTCCCGCGAGCCGGGCCAGTGGACGCCCAATGCCCACGGCGGCCGGGAGAACCTGGACGCTGTCGCGTTTCTGCAGGAGATGAACGCGACCGTCTACCGCCGCTGCCCCGGCGTGCTGACCATCGCCGAGGAGTCCACCGCCTGGGACGGCGTCACCCGTGCCACCCACCACGTGGGCCCCAGCGGCTTCGGCGGCCTCGGCTTCGGGCTGAAGTGGAACATGGGGTGGATGCACGATTCGCTGGGCTACGTCGGCCATGAGCCGGTGCACCGCAAGTACCACCACCATGAGATGACCTTCTCGATGGTGTACGCGTACAGCGAGAACTATGTGCTGCCCATCTCCCATGACGAGGTGGTGCACGGAAAGCGGTCCCTGGTGTCGAAGATGCCCGGTGACTGGTGGCAGCGGCGCGCAGACCACCGTGCGTACCTGGGCTTCATGTGGGCGCACCCGGGCAAGCAACTCCTTTTCATGGGACAGGAGTTCGCGCAGGGCGCGGAGTGGTCGGAGAGCCACGGCCCGGACTGGTGGCTGCTCGACCCCTCGTACTCCGCCGAGCCCGACCACCGCGGCGTACGCGACCTGGTCCGCGAGCTGAACCAGGTGTACCTGGCCACGCCCGCGCTGTGGCAGCGGGACACCGTCCCGGAGGGGTTCGCCTGGGTCGAGGGCGACGCGCGCGAGGACAACGTCTTCGCCTTCCTGCGCTTCGCCGCGGACGGCTCACCGCTGCTGGCCATCAGCAACTTCTCGCCCGTCGTACGCCATGACTACCGCATCGGCGTCCCGGACCACATCCCGCTGTGGCGCGAGGCGCTGAACACCGACGACGGCCGCTACGGCGGCAGCGGCGTCCTCAACCCGGAACCGCTCAAGGCCGAACCCACCGCCTGGCACGGGCGGCCCGCGAGCATCCTGCCGGTACTGCCGCCGCTGGCCACGATCTGGCTGGGGCCGGCCTGACGGTACGTACGCGCTGCGGCAAACCAACGCGCACGAGCCATTGACGCCCTTCCCGTGTGCACCTACATAAACGTGAGAGCGCTCTCATGCCCGTGCCCCCACCGCTTCCTGGAGGTCGTCCCCCGTGAGCACACGCACGAGCACCAGACCCAGGGCACCACTCACCGCAGCGCTGGCCGCCGCCGCTCTCGCGCTGGCCGCCCTCGCCACGCTCTTCGGCACCTCGCCCGCGCGGGGCGAGGTGCCGCCCGCCCCCGGCTGGACCCTGCAGTGGAGCGATGACTTCGTCGGCTCCGCGAACACGCTGCCGTCCTCCGCCAACTGGCAAATAAACACCGGCCATTCCTACCCTGGCGGCCCCGGCAACTGGGGCACTGGCGAGATCCAGAACTACACCAACTCCACCAGCAACCTCAGCCTCGACGGCAGCGGCAACCTCCGCATCACCCCACTCCGCGACGGCGCGGGCAACTGGACCTCGGCCCGTGTCGAGACCCAGCGCGCCGACTTCAAGGCCCCGGCGGGCGGCGTGCTGCGCATCGAGAGCCGCATTCAGATGCCGAACGTCACCGGCAACGCCGCGCTCGGCTACTGGCCCGCCTTCTGGGCGCTGGGCAGTCCGTACCGGGGCAACTACTGGAACTGGCCCGGCATCGGCGAGTTCGACATCATGGAGAACGTCAACGGCATCAACTCCGTCTGGGGAGTGCTCCACTGCGGCGTCAACCCGGGCGGGCCCTGCAACGAGACCACCGGCGTCGGCGCCAGCCGCGCCTGCCCCGGCGCGAGCTGCCAGTCCGCCTTCCATACGTACCGCTTCGAGTGGGACCGCTCCACCACGCCCAACCAGCTGCGCTGGTACGTGGACGACCAGCAGTTCCACAGCGTCAGCCAGAACAGCGTCGACGCCGCCACCTGGTCGAACATGACCGACCACGCGGGCTACTTCATCCTGCTGAACGTCGCGATCGGCGGCGCCTTCCCCGACGGCGTCCACGGCTCGGCCACCCCCACCGCCGCCACCGACCCCGGCCACCC
>NZ_MUNE01000715.1 GCF_002154605.1 Streptomyces milbemycinicus
TCCGCCACCTCCTCCGCCACCCCCGTCCGACCCTTCCGACCCTTCCGGCCCTTCTGTCCCCTCTGACCCTTCCGGCCCGGTGACCGCCGACCCGACCTCGACCGTCGACGACGTGACCGAGAGCGCTGGTGACGTGGCCGGTGACAGCACCGCTGACGTCGCTGGTGACGCCGTCGGCGGTGTGGCGGACGACGCCACCGGCTCGGCCCGCTGAGGATCCGGAACCCGGGTGTGACGTTTTTTTCGGCGGTGACGCTGTAAGAAACGGGCCGACTGGTCATCGGCCGGCGCGCGGGAGCCGAGGTTCCCCCCGTACCGACGGCTCCGCGCATATGGCGCGGGCAGGGCACGTTCCCCCGGCCCTGCCCGCGCCCTTCTCTTTGGGCCTGCTTGCGGCTCTTTGGGCCTACTTGCGGCCTACTTGTAGACCACGACCTTGTCACCCGTCCGGACCTGGTCGAAGAGCTTTGCGATCTTGGCCTTGTCCCGTACGTTGACGCAGCCGTGCGAGGCGCCGCTGTAGCCGCGGGCGGCGAAGTCCGCCGAGTAGTGCACCGCCTGGCCGCCGCTGAAGAACATCGCGTACGGCATGGGGGTGTGGTAGATCGTCGAGACGTGGTCGCGGCTCTTGAAGTCGACCTGGAACAGCCCTTCCCGCGTCGGCGTGTACTGCGAGCCGAACCGCACATCCATCGCCGAGACGACCTTGCCGTTCACCATCCAGGCCAGCGTCCGGCTCGTCTTGCTGATGCACAGCGCCCGCCCGGTCATACAGCGCGGATCGGGCTTGGCGAGCGGGTTGGTGGTCGGCGGGTACAACTCGTCGCGCGTGGGCCGTTTGGTGGCCGTGCGCAGCGAGTTCCAGGTGCGGCGGTCGACCGAACCGGTGGCCGACAGGCCGTGGCCGCGCTGATAGGCCAGCACCGAGGAGCGGGTGACCGTGCCGTAGTAGCCGGTCGGGTTGCGGCCGAAGAGACCGAGCGCGCGCAGCCGCGCCTGTAACTCGCGCACCCGCTCACTGCTCGTCCCGAAGGCGATCACGGCGGCGGGCGCCGGTGGGGCGGTCCGCCGCGGTGGCACGGCCCGGTGCGTGGGACGTGGCTTGTGCGTCGGCTTGTGCCAGGTCCTGTGCGGCCGTGGCTTCGCCGGTGCCGCGTGGGCGGGCGCGCTGTGGCTCGTACGCACCTCCGGTCTCGCGCGGGCATGCCCGGCGTCGGCCATGTCCTGCTGTTTGCACCCTGTGACCAGCGTCGCCACCGCAGCCGTGGCGAGCGCCGTACCAGCCATCGATATCCGGTGCATCCTCCCCAACCCCCCAGTCCCGTCTCTGCCCCGGTCGTGTGTTCGCAGTTCGCTGTCGCTATCCGTCTTCCATGCTTCCCGGGGCTGCCGCCCGGCGAACATCGGCGCATGCTGTGAGGAGCACCACGGCCCCCGGACCAGCAGGAGGCGTGACCCATGGCGCGCGATTCGGAGTCGGGCTTCCCCATCGAGCCGGTGTACGGGCCCGAGGCGCTTGCCGGCCGGGACCCTGAGGAGACGCTGGGCGAGCCGGGCGTATACCCCTACACGCGCGGGGTCTATCCCTCCATGTACACCGGCCGCCCCTGGACGATGCGCCAATACGCGGGCTTCGGCACCGCCGCCGAGTCCAATGCCCGCTACCGCCGGCTCATCGAGCACGGCACGACGGGTCTGTCCGTCGCCTTCGACCTGCCCACCCAGATGGGCTATGACTCCGACGCCCCGCTCGCGCACGGCGAGGCCGGCAAGGTCGGTGTCGCCATCGACTCGATCGAGGACATGCGCACGCTGTTCGCCGGCATCCCGCTGGACCGCGTCTCGACCTCCATGACCATCAACGCCCCCGCGGCCCTGCTGCTCCTGCTCTACCAACTCATCGGCGAGGAGCAGGGCGTGGCGGCCCGGAACCTGACCGGGACCATCCAGAACGACGTGCTCAAGGAGTACATCGCGCGCGGCACGTACATCTTTCCGCCCGGCCCCTCGCTGCGGCTCGTCGCGGACGTCTTCAAGTACTGCCGGGCCGAGATCCCCCGGTGGAACACCATCTCCATCTCCGGCTACCACATGGCCGAGGCGGGCGCCTCGCCCGCGCAGGAGATCGCCTTCACGCTGGCCGACGGCATCGAGTACGTCCGTACGGCCCTCGCCGCGGGCATGGCGGTCGACGACTTCGCCCCCCGCCTGTCCTTCTTCTTCGTCTCCCGTACGACGCTCCTCGAAGAGGCCGCCAAATTCCGGGCGGCGCGCAGGATCTGGGCACGGGTCATGCGCGAGGAGTTCGGTGCCCGCGACCCGAGGTCGCAGATGCTGCGCTTCCACACCCAGACGGCCGGCGTCCAGCTCACCGCCCAGCAGCCCGAGGTGAATCTGGTGCGGGTCGCGGTCCAGGGGCTCGCCGCGGTCCTCGGCGGCACCCAGTCCCTGCACACCAACGCCTTCGACGAGGCCATCGCGCTGCCGACCGACAAGTCCGCCCGCCTCGCGCTGCGCACCCAGCAGGTGCTGGCGCTCGAGACGGATGTGACCGCCACGGTCGACCCGCTCGCTGGTTCGTACGCCGTCGAGTCGCTGACCGACGCCGTCGAAGCCGCCGCCCTCGATCTGCTGCGGCGGGTCGAGGACCTGGGCGGTGCCGTGGCCGCGATCGAACAGGGCTTCCAGAAGGGGGAGATCGAGCGCAACGCCTACCGCATCGCCCAGGAGACCGACGCGGGCGATCGGGTGGTCGTCGGCGTGAACCGCTTCCGGCTGGAGGAGGAAGAGCCGTACGAGCCGCTGCGGGTGGACCCGGCCATCGAGGAACAGCAGAGGGACCGCCTGGCGAAGCTGCGCGCGGAGCGCGACCGTACGGCGGTGAGCGCGGCGCTGTCCGCGCTCAAGGGGGCCGCCGAGAGCGAGGCGGGGGCGGCGAACGTCCTCTACCCGATGAAGGACGCGCTCGCCGCCCGCGCGACGCTGGGGGAGGTCTGCGATGCGCTGCGGGACGTATGGGGTACGTATGTCCCCGCCGATGCCTTCTGACCGGGGCGCGGATTCTGGTCTACTTTCAGGACCGACTTGGGCCACAGGATTTGAGAACCGCGGGGGGCGGGCCGAGATGAGGACCGGATGGGTGCGGGCGCGGGGCGTTGCGGTGGCGGGGCTGCTGCTGACGGCGTCGGCGGCGACGGGGTGCGACGACGGCGGCAGTGACGGCGCGGGTGAGAGGGGCGGCGCCATCGGTGGGGCCTTCGACCCGCCGAAGAAGGCCCCGTCGGCGCCCGAGGCGCCCGGGGGCGGAGGCGGCGAGGGCGGCAGCGCCGCGGGTGGCGTGGTGAGCGGGCCGCCGGTGAAGTTCCTCCCGGTCGAGCGGGAGGAGCCCGGGCCCTGCCCGAGCGGCGCCGCCGACGCGTACACGGACACGCCGACGGGCAAGACGGGCGAGACGAGCGGGACGGCGTCGGGCGGGGCGAC
>NZ_MUNE01000716.1 GCF_002154605.1 Streptomyces milbemycinicus
GGGGGTGGTGTAGCGGGCGGTGGTGGGGTCGTAGTAGCGGTGGTGGTTGTAGTGGAGGCCGCTTTCGGGGTCGAAGTACTGGCCCGGGAAGCGCAACGGGGTGGTGCTCGCGCGGTCTTCTGTCGTGGTGCCCCAGAGGGTGGTACGGGTGCGCCAGGCGATGTCGCCGTTCTCGTCGACGAGTTCAGTGGGGGTGCCGGCCAGGTCGGTGACGATGGCGAAGAAGCGGCGGTCGATCTCGCGCTGGGTGGTGGCGTCGGTGACCCGCTCGGTCTGGGTCAGGGGACGGAAGCCCTGGTGTTCCCAGGTGAGGGTGGTCGGGCCGGGGAGGTCCGGTGTGGTGGTGGCCTGTTCGACGAGGGTGTTGTGGTCCCAGGTGAAGTCGACCTGTTCGGCGATGGTGTGGCCGTCGGGGGCGAGGCGTTGTTTGGCGGTGCGGCGGCCGAGGGGGTCGTAGAGGTAGCGCCAGACCGTGCCGTCGGGGGTGGTGAGGGCGGTGAGGTGGTTCTCCGCGTCCCAGGTGTAGCGCCAGGTGTCGGGCTTGGCTGACAGGCGGGCTTTCTGGCGGAGGGTGAGGCGGCCTGCGGCGTCGTGTTCGTAGCGGACGCGTCCTGCGCGGGTGATGCGGGTGCCGGTGTACGTGCGAGAGCCGGTGGTGTCCGCAGCGGTGGGGTGTTCGTGTGGCCAGGTGGCGTGGGTCTGGTTGCCCGCTTCGTCGTAGGCGTAGGTCTCGGTCCAGCCTTCGGCGCGGACGGTGGTGACCCGGCCCGCGTCGTCCAGGTCGAAGGTGCGGGGGCCGCTGAGCTGGTCGTCGATGGCGGTGAGGTGGCCGTCGGGGCGGTAGGTGTACGCGCGGTGCTGGGCGATGTCGCCCGCCGGGCCGCTGGTCAAGGTCTGCTCGGCCAGTCGTCCGGCCGGGTCCCAGATCTGCGCGAGTGAGGCGTTAGGCCCAAGTCGGCGGGCGGTTTCCTGGCCTAGCGCGTCATACCTGAAGTCCAGGGTGTGGCCGCAGGTGGTCAGCGTGGTGCGGCGGCCCGCCGCGTCGTACGCGAAGGTGGACTTGGCGCCGGACGGGCTGGTGCGGCGTACGCGGCGGCCGAGGGCGTCGTAGGCGCGGGTGAGAACGCGATCGCCGACGACTTCCGCTATGGCCCGGCCCATCCGGTCCCGCCGGTACGTCAGTGCCACCTCCGGGCCGACGGCCTCCATCAGCCGCCCGACGGGGTCGTAGGAGAAGGTGCTGACCTGACCGTCGACGTCCTTGCGCACGACCCGGCCGCAGGCGTCGTATTCGAGGGAGACGGTCTGGCCCAGGGGATCGGTGCGGGAGACCAGTTGGCCCGCCGGGTCGTAGGCGTAGGTGAGGGTACGCCCGTCGAAGTCCGTCTCGCTGAGTGTGCGGCCGGTCGGGCCGTACTCGTAGGTCCAGGTCAGCCCCTGAGGATTGGTGACCTGGGTGAGGCGCAGCCGCGCGTCATAGGTGAACTCGTGGCGGGTGCCGTCCGGGTCGGTGCGGGCGGCCAGCAGGTCGAAGTGGGTGTACTCGTATGTGGTCGCGGCGCCGCCCTCGTCCACCTGAGCGGCGACGTTGCCCTCTCCGTCGTAGGTCCAGCGCCGCTCGGCGCCGTCCGGGGCGATACGCCGCGACAGCTTGCCCTCGACGGTCCACTCCAGGCGGGTGGTGGCACCGAGGGGGTCGGTGATGGTGGCGGGGCGGCCGAAGGCGTCGCGGTGGTAGGCGGTGGCCGCGCCCAGCGGATCGGTGATCTCGATGGGGAGTCCGGCCGGGTCGCAGCGGATGTGGGTGGTGTCGCCGAGCGCGTTGGTGACCGAGGCCAGATGGCCGTGGTCGTCGTAGGCGTAGCGGGTGGTGGTGCCCAACGGGTCGGTGGCGGTGGTGCGGTTGCCCCGCTCGTCGTACGCGTAACGCCAGGTGGCGCCGTCCGGCTGGACCACCTCCACGGGGAGGCCCAGGTCGTTGTAGGAGGCGGTCCGCTGGTGTCCGTCGGGGGTGGTCAGGGAGGTCAGCCGGCCGGCCGCGTCGTAGGTGTAGCCGGTGGTCCGGCCCAGGGCATCGGTGCGGGACAGGGCGCGGCCGTAGCGGTCCCGCCGGGTGCGGACCGTGTTGCCGAGGGGGTCTGTGACGGTGATGACCTGGCAGCGGTCGTTCACCAGATAGCGGGTGGTGTCGCCCTCGGCCGTGGTGACCGTGGTGACCCGGTGACCGGTCCGCTCGTCGACCGGGCCGTAGTCGATGTGCAGGGAGATATGGCCCTCAGTGCCGCCCTCAGCGATACAGCGGTCCCGGTTGTCATAGACGTAGTCGTAACGGCGGCCATTGGTATCGATCCACGCGATCACCCGGCGCTCCACGTCGTACTCGAACCGCAGCGGCAGCCCCGAGGAGTTGATGACCTCGGTGAGGTTGCCGTCCGTGTAGGCGTAGCGGATGAGCTCCTGGTCGGCGCCGGCCAGGTGGAGGGCGGTGATACGGCCGTCGGCGGTGGTGATTTTGAGGTGGTAGCCGCCGCTGTGGACGATCCCGGCCGGGGCGCCATCAGTGTCGTATTCGAAGGTCAGGCGGTGGCCGTTACGGTCGCTGATCTCCGCCAGCAGGGCCTCCCCGTCACCCCCGCCCTCCGGACCGTTGAACCACCAGACACGCCCCGTGGCCGGGTCGGTGAGCGTGTAGTCGCCCTCCACCGTGCGCTCCAGCGGCCAGCGCGGGCCCAGCTCGGGCAGTGTCGGCACACCGGGCGCCGGGTGCGGGTACGAGAGCAGCAGCCCGTCCTCGGCG
>NZ_MUNE01000717.1 GCF_002154605.1 Streptomyces milbemycinicus
GGAGGCCGCTTTCGGGGTCGTAGTACTGGCCGGGGAAGCGCAGCGGGGTGTAGGTGGTGCTGCCGCGCTCCCACGCCGTGGTGCCCCAGAGGGTGGTACGGGTGCGCCAGGCGATGTCGCCGCTCTCGTCGACGAGCTCGGTGGGGGTGCCGACGAGGTCGGTGACGATGGCGAAGAAGCGGCGGTCGATCTCGCGCCGGCTGGTGGCTTCGGTGATGCGCTCGGTCTGTGCCACCGGCCGAACACCGTCGTGATGCCAGGTCAGAGTCACCGGATCAGGGAGGCCCGGGGCGGTGGTGGTCTGTTCGACGAGGGTGCGGCCGCCCCAGGTGAAGTCGACTCGTTCCACCACGGTTTCGCCGTCATCGGCGAGGCGTTGTTTGGCGGTGCGGCGGCCGAGGGGGTCGTAGAGGTAGCGCCAGAGGGTGCCGTCGGGGGTGGTGAGGGTGGTGAGGTGGTTTTCGGCGTCCCAGGTGTAGCGCCAGGTGTCCGGTTTGGCTGACAGGCGGGTTTTCTGGCGAAGGGTGAGGCGGCCGGCGGCGTCGTGTTCGTAGCGGACGCGTCCGGCGCGGGTGATGCGGGTGCCGGTGTAGGCGCGGGCGCCGGTGGTGTCGGCGTCGGGGTGTCTGTCCGGCCAGGTGGCGTGGGTCTGGTTGCCCGCCTCGTCGTAGGCGTAGGTTTCCGTCCAGCCCTGGGCGCGCACGGCGGTGACCCGGCCCGCGTCGTCCAGGTCGAAGGCGCGGGGGCCGCGCAGCCGGTCGTCGATGCCGGTCAGATGGCCGTCGGCGCGGTAGGTGTAGGCGCGGTGCTGGGCGATGTCGCCCGCCGGGCCGGTCAGGGTCTGCTCGGCCAGCCTTCCGGCCGGGTCCCAGATCTGTGCCAGGGTCGCGGTGTCGCCGAGTCGGCGGGCGGTCTCTCGGCCCGCCGCGTCGTACGTGAAGTCGAGGGTCTGGCCGCAGGTGGCCAGCGTGGTGCGACGGCCTGCCGCGTCGTACGAGAACGTGGACTTCGCGCCGGATGGCGTGGTGCGGCGTACGGGGCGGCCGAGGGCGTCGTAGGCATGGGTCAGTACCCGGCCGTCGACCATCTCGGTCGTCACCCGGCCCATCCGGTCCCGCCCGAACACCGCCGACATCTCGGGGCCGACGGCCTCCGTCAGCCGACCCGCCGGGTCGTAGGAGAAGGTGGTGACCTGGCCGTCGGCGTCCTTGCGCACGACCCGGCCGCACACGTCGCGTTCGAGGGAGACTGTCTGGCCCAGCGGGTTGGTGCGGGAGATCAGCCGGCCGGTCGCGTCGTACTCATAGCTGAGGGTGCGGCCGTCGAAGTCCGTCTCAGCGAGCAGCCGGCCGACCGTATCGTAGGTGTAACCCCAGGTCATCCCCTGTGGATTGGTCACCTCGGTGAGGCGCAGCCGGGTGTCATGCGTGAACTGGTGGCGGGCGCCGTCCGGACCGGTCTGGGCGGCCAGCAGGTCGAAGTGGGTGTACTCGTAACGGGTCAGGCCGCCGCTCGCGTCCCTGTGAACGGTGAGGTTGCCCTCGCCGTCGTACGTCCAGCGCTGCTCGGCGCCGTCCGGGGCGGTGCGGCGGAGCAGCTTGCCTTCGACGCTCCACTCCAGGCAGGTGGTGGCGCCGAGGGGGTCGGTGATGGCGGTGGGGCGGCCGAAGGCGTCGCGGTGGTAGGTGGTGGTCGCGCCGAGGGGGTCGGTGATCTCGACGGGGAGCCCGGCCGGGTCGCAGCGGACGCGCGTGGTGTCGCCGAGCGGGTTGGTGACCGAGGCCAGATGGCCGTGGCCGTCGTAGGTGTGGCGGGTGGTGTGGCCCAACGGGTCGGTGGCGGCAGTGCGGTTGCCCCGCTCGTCGTACGCGTAACGCCAGGTGGCCCCGTCCGCCTGGACGACCTCGACGGGGAGCCCCATGTCGTTGTAGGAGGCGGTCCGCTGGGCGCCATCGGGCTTGACCAGGGAGGTCAGCCGGCCGGCCGCGTCGTAGGTGTAGCCGGTGGTCTGGCCGAGCGCGTCGGTTTGGGACAGGATCCGGCCGCGACGGTCTTGCCGGGTTCGGGTGGTGTGGCCGAGCGGGTTGGTCACGGAGATGACCTGGCAGCGGTCGTTGACCAGATAGCGGGTGGTGTGGCCCTCGGGGGTGGTGACCGTGGTGACCCGGTGACCGGTCCGTTCGTCGACCGGGCCGTAGTCGATGTGCAGGGAGATATGGCCCTCGGTGCCGCCCTCGGCGATGACTCGGTCGTTTTGGTCGTAGACGTAGTCGTAGCGGCGGTCGTTGGTGTCGATCCAGGCGATGATCCGGCGCTCGGCGTCGTACTCGAAGCGCAGCGGCAGCCCGGAGGAGTTGGTGACGGCAGTGAGGTTGCCGTCGGTGTAGGCGTAGCGGATGAGCTCCTGATCACTGCCCTCCGGTGCCGCGCCGGCCAGGTGGAGGGCGGTGATACGGCCGTCGGCGGTGGTGATTTTGAGGTGGTAGCCGCCACTGTGGACGATGCCGGTAGGGGTGCCCTGCGTGTCGTATTCGAAGGTCAGGCGGTGGTCGTTGCGGTCGCCGATCTCCGCCAGCAGGGCCTCGCCGTCGCCCCCGCCCGCTGGGCCGGTGAAGTACCAGACACGCCCCGTGGCCGGGTCGGTGAGGGTGTAGTCGCCCTCCACGGTGCGCTCCAGCGGCCAGCGCGGGCCCAGCTCGGGCAGTGTCGGCACACCGGGCGCCGGGTGCGGGTACGACAGCAGCAGCCCGTCCTCGGCG
>NZ_MUNE01000718.1:0-278 GCF_002154605.1 Streptomyces milbemycinicus
GGCCCCACCACCTCGTCCCCGTCCCAGCCCACGCCCTCGCCCACGGAGACCTGCGACCGCTTTCTCTGGTGGTGCACCTAAGAAGGGCCGCCGACCTGACTCGGGTCCCCGCCCCGCCCATCCCGGGCGGGGATCAGACCGGGTCTGTTCCGAGCATCCGCTTGAGCAGATCGCGCAGCACCGTGCGCTCCTGCTCCGACAGCCCGGCCAGCGGCGCGCGTGCGAAGTCGAGTGAGCCGCGCAGCCGGTCGGCGGTCTCCTTGCCCCGGTCCGTCGCG
>NZ_MUNE01000718.1:301-4194 GCF_002154605.1 Streptomyces milbemycinicus
GCTCGGCGAGGCCGCGGGCCTCCAGGCGGTCGATGATCCCGGTGACGTTCGACGGCTCGCACTTCAGCTGCTGTGCGATGCGGCGCATGGGCGTCGGACCCCGGGACAGCAGTCCGAGCACCCGCGCCTGCGCGCCGGTCAGGGAGTGCTTCCCGGCGGCCGTCTCGTATTCCTCGTGATAGCGAGCGACGATGGTGCCGATGAGTTCGACGACTTCGAGCGTCAGCGGATCAGGAGGTTCGGTACTGGAGGTCATGGGGACCAGGGTACCCATTTATTTGACATCATGAAATATTTAGCAGCATGATTATTTCACTACCTGAAGCATAAGAGAGGACCCCCGTCATGGCCCCCAAGCCCGCGATTCCCGCCACCAGCCGCGAATGGCACCTCGTCGCCCGTCCCGAGGGATGGCCGAAGCCGGAGGACTTCGCGCTGCGCGAGACCCCCGTCACCGAGCCGGGCCCCGGCCAGGTGCTGGTCCGCAACCTGTACATGTCGGTGGACCCGTATATGCGCGGCCGGATGAACGATGTGAAGTCGTACGTCCCGCCGTTCAAGCTCGACCATCCGATGGATGGCGGCGCCGTGGGCGAGGTCATCGCCTCGAACGCGGAGGGCATCGCCGTCGGCGACCACGTCCTGCACTTCTCCGGCTGGCGCCAGTACGCGCAGGTGGACGCCAAGCACGCGGTCAAGGTGGACCCGGCCGCCGCCCCCCTCTCCGCCTACCTCGGCGTTCTCGGCATGACCGGCCTGACCGCGTACGCGGGCCTGCTCGAGGTCGCGTCCTTCAAGGAGGGCGACTCGGTCTTCGTCTCCGGCGCGGCGGGCGCGGTCGGCAGCGAGGTCGGCCAGATCGCCAAGCTCAAGGGCGCCTCGCGGGTCATCGGCAGCGCGGGCTCCGACGACAAGGTCAGGCTGCTGACCGAGGAGTACGGCTTCGACGCGGCGTTCAACTACAAGAACGGCCCGGTCGCGGACCAGCTCAAGGAGGCCGCGCCCGACGGTATCGACGTCTACTTCGACAACGTCGGCGGTGAGCACCTGGAGGCCGCCATCGGCCGGCTCAACGTGCACGGGCGCATCACCGTCTGCGGCATGATCGCCCAGTACAACGTGACCGAGCCGCCCGCCGCCCCGCGCAACCTCGCCCTCATCATCGGCAAGCGGCTGCGTATGCAGGGCATGCTGGTGGGGGACCACCAGCACCTCCAGCAGCAGTTCGTGGAGGAGGTCGGCGGCTGGCTGCGCGAGGGCAAGCTGCACTACCGGGAGACGGTGGTCAAGGGCATCGACAACGCGGTGGACGCGTTCCTGGGCATGCTGCGCGGTGCGAACATCGGCAAGATGATCGTCGCGCTGAACGACTGACAGTGCCCGGGCCGCGTCCGGGTGCTCGGGCTCGGCCTCGGGCTGCGACCACTGGACGGCATGGTTCGGTCGCCGTGAGCAGGTATCGTCTCGCGCCTTCGGCGCAAGGCGGCCGGCAGCGGGAAGGGGAGGGGTGCCGGAGGCATCGTCGCCGTCCAGCCCAAGAGGCCGTCACCGGCCGACGGGGCGGCCGAACGGTGGATGGTCGCCCGGAGTGGTAGACGCCGGTCCGGTTTGGCCCCTCCCCCACCTCCTCTTAAAAAAGTGCTTGCTCTGCATCAAGTACTGCATCAAGCGGTTTTCTGAGAGGGGGTGGGCGGAGGGCCGGTCCCGCTCAATAGTGCTCGCCTGTCCGTTGCGCTCCCAGGCCCCGGATCAGCGCACCGCTGGACCGACCGCCGGCCACCGCGCGGCAGCAGTCACGGCGGAGCGCAGCGAAGCCACCCTCGCCAAGCTCCTGGCCGGCCTCTACACCCCCACTGAGGGAACGGTCACCTGGGACGGCACCTAACGGCTGAGCAGAGCCACCGCGCCCGACCACTCCGGGGGCCGCTGCCAGCGCAGCCGATCCCCGGCGAGGGAGAGCGCGCCGGTGCCGTCGGCGAGGAGCCAGGCGTCCAGCGTCCAGGCCGCGCCCCTGTCGGCCCCGCTGCCCACGCCGGCCTTGACGCCCTCGTCCGGGAGCGTCACCGACAGCGACTCGTCCGGGTCGGCGAAGGCGTGCAGCACGACCAGGGCGCGTCGGCCGTCGGGGGACAGCCGTACGACGGACTGCCAGCCGACGGCGTTGCGCAGGGCGGCACCGCGGGTGCCGCCCTGCCGCGTCGTCCCGTCGTCGATGAGCGGCGCGGCCCGCCCGTACAGGTCCAGCGCCTCGCGCACCAGCGCCCACTGCCGTTCGTCGAGCCGGTCCGGGTCGCCGGACAGGCAGATCCGTCCGAGGAACCCCGCGGCCAGCTTGTATACGAGCGCGGCGTCGGAGTCGTCGGCCCGTACGGTCGCCCACACCAGCGACTGGCGGGGGAGCAGCACGCGCTGCAGCCCGGCCGCGATTGCCGGGGCCTCGCGGGCCTCGAAGGCGTCCGAGCCCGAGGAGACGGCGGTGAGCGCGGCGTACGCGGGGTCGATGCGGTGGCCGCCGCCCGCGCAGTTCTCGATGACGAGGTCGGGCAACCGGGCGGAGAGCCGGGCGATGAAGCCGCGGGAGGCGGCGGTGAGTTCGCGCAGGCCCTCGCCGTCGTCGCCGGGGCCCAGATGCGCGTTGTAGTCGATCTTGAGATAGCCGAAGCCGCCCTCGCTCAGCAGCGCGGTCATCCGGTCCAGCAGCGGTTCGGCGACCTCGGGGCGGCGCAGATCCAGGAAGCGGCGGGCGGACACATGCACGGGGACGCCGTCGTATGCGATGTGGCGCGACGCGTCCTTGTACGCCCGCGACAGCTCGCCCGTCGTCTCCGGCTCCCACCACAGCCCGGGTACGAAACCGCGCTCGCGCAGCTGCCTGGCGGTTTCGGCGAGTCCGTGCGGAAAGCGTTCGGCGCTGGGCGTCCAGTCGCCGTGGCTGCGGCCCCAGTCCTCGCCGGGCTCGCTGAACCAGCCGCAGTCGATGACGAAGTACCGTACGCCGGAGCTCTGGAGGCGGTCGGCGAGGGCCAGGATCCGGTCGTGGGTGGGGTTGCCCCAGGTCGTCGCGTACTCGTTGAACATCGCCGGCAGCGATGACGTCCGTTCGGGGCCGGGCCGCGGATGGCCGGCCCAGGCGCGGGTGAGCCGGGCGCAGAGCGCGTCCAGGTCGCCGTGGACGGCGGTGACGACGGCCTCGGGCGCCTCGTACGACTCGCCGGGCGAAAGGGTGCGGCGCCAGTGGCCGAAGTCGTGGTCCGCGGGGCCGCCGCCGATGGCCAGCCCGTCGCGGGAGCGCAGCAGCTCCAGCTGCCAGGGGCCGCCCGCCGCCAGCTGGACGCCCCACACCACCCCGGCCTCGGTGTCCTCGACGGCCAGCCAGGGCATCCAGCCCGCCGCGGGCATCGACCCGGGCGCGCCGAAACGCTCCGCCACGGTGCCGATGTTGACCCAGGGCCGCTCCAGGTGCAGTTGCTCGGCGGTCGCGCTGACCAGCCGGGCCTCGGCGCTCCAGGCGGAGCGGATGCGGTGGACGACGAGGCGGCCGGGGGCGTCGTCGGCGGCGAAGGGGGTGATGCCGCCAAGGGTGAAGGACGAGATCAGGTCGAGGGCGAAGGGGCGGTCGCCCTCGTTGGCGGCCCTGGTGCGGATCCGTATGAAGGGGTCGCCGGGGCGGTGGGTCAGCCGGTGGACGACCAACAGGCCCTGACCGTCGGACAGTTCGGTGACGATCTCCGTGCCGGTGTCCGTCGTGGTCGCCCGCTGCGCCCGTAGCCGCAGCGCCGCCGTCGTGGCCGTCCGCCGCAGGGTGCGTACGCCCGCGAAGGGCTCGGGTACGGGGTCCCCGGCGCGGGCCACCGCCGCCAGCGGTTCGATGTGGCGGGCGGGGCCGGTGTCGG
>NZ_MUNE01000719.1 GCF_002154605.1 Streptomyces milbemycinicus
GTCGAGGCCGGGCCGGGTGCGGACCTTCGCGGTCGACGACCCGGCGCTGGAGCCGGCGGACCCGCTGCCGCTGCTCCGCCCCGCCGAGAGCGACGCCGACGCCCCGGCCCGGGAGAAGGGCCAGGGCGAGGGTCAGGACAGGGGGCCGCACCAGGACTTGGACCAGGACCAGGGTTCGGACCACGACCAGGGTTCGGGCCACGACCCGGGCTCGGGCCGGGGCCTTCACCAAGGTCAGCCGGTCACGTCCAGGCCGTAGTGGTGGTAGAGCTGCAGCTCCTGCTCGGGCGACAGATGGCGGCCGACCCCGAAGTCCGGCGCGTCCTTGATGAGCGCCCGTTCGTACGGCACCCGCAGCGTGTCGCCGATGACCTCGCTGGGTTCGAGGGGTACGAACACGTCCCGGCTGAACAGCCCGGTGCGTACCGCCGCCCACTCCGGCTCGCCGGTCGCGTCGTCGAGGTAGACCTCGTCCACGGTGCCGATCTTCGCGCCATCGAGGTCGAAGGCCTTGCGGCCGATGAGGGTCCGCGGATCGATGTCGGTCTGCACACTCTCTCCCACAGGTGGCGATTTTTTCATGAATCCCCCTGTTTCCTTGTGATCTCTACGAAAAGCCACAACGCCGCGCGCGTCCACTCGAGCGCTTTCCCCAAAATCCCTGGCGACAGGCTCGCTGGTACGCTGACGGTGGCTGCAGACCCCGTGCGGGAGAGCTCTCCGCCGACGTCGTCGGAGGCGCCGAAGGAGCAAATCCTCCCCGGAATCTCTCAGGCACACGTACCGCGCGGGTGAGGTCACTCTGGAAAGCAGGGCGGGCCACGGGCGAGTACGGCTCCCGGACCCCTCCTCACCGACGGTGAAAGCCGGCTCGCCGCCCGCGGGCCTGGTGAAGCTCTCAGGTTGAGATGACAGAGGGGGAGGCCGTTCGGGCACCCGCACCGTGGTGCCCCTCGTAGGTCGTACAGACCAGGAGGCCTCGCAGATGACCGCCAATCGCACCTCACTGACCGAGTTGGAACGCGGTACTCCGTTCGAGCGGCGCCATATCGGACCGGACTCCGAGGCGCAGGCCAAGATGCTCGCGCAGGTCGGCTTCGGCTCCCTCGACGAACTCACCCAGGCCGCCGTGCCGGAGGTCATCAGGAGCGCCGAGGAGCTGCGGCTGCCCCCGGCCCGCAGCGAGGCGGAGGTGCTGGCCGAGCTGCGTGGCCTGGCCGAGCGCAATCAGCTGCTCTCCCCGATGATCGGCCTGGGCTACTACGGGACGTTCACCCCGCCGGTGATCCTGCGCAATGTGCTGGAGAACCCCGCCTGGTACACCGCGTACACGCCCTACCAGCCGGAGATCTCCCAGGGCCGGCTGGAGGCGCTGCTCAACTTCCAGACCGTCGTCGCCGACCTGACCGGGCTGCCGACCGCCGGCGCCTCGCTGCTCGACGAGGCCACCGCCGCCGCCGAGGCCATGGCGCTGTCGCGGCGGGTCGGCAAGGTCAAGCAGGGCGTGTTCCTGGTCGACGCGGACACCCTGCCGCAGACCGTCGCCGTCATCCAGACCCGCGCCGAGCCCACCGGTGTCGAGGTGGTCGTCGCCGACCTCTCGGCGGGCATACCGGCCGAGGTGGCCGAGCGCGGGGTGTTCGGTGTGCTGCTGCAGTACCCGGGCGCCTCCGGCGCGGTGCGCGACCTGCGCCCGGTCATCGAGCGGGCCCATGAGCTCGGGGCCGTGGTCACCGTCGCCGCCGATCTGCTCGCCCTCACCCTGCTCACCTCGCCCGGCGAGCTGGGCGCCGATATCGCGGTCGGCAGCAGCCAGCGGTTCGGCGTGCCGATGGGCTTCGGCGGGCCGCACGCCGGTTTCATGGCCGTCCGCGACGCCTTCGCCCGGAGCCTGCCGGGCCGTCTGGTGGGTGTCTCGGTCGACGCCGACGGCGACAAGGCGTACCGCCTGGCCCTGCAGACCCGCGAGCAGCACATCCGCCGCGAGAAGGCCACCAGCAACATCTGTACCGCCCAGGTGCTGCTCGCCGTCATGGCCGGGATGTACGCCGTGTACCACGGCCCGGAGGGCCTGCGGACCATCGCCCGGCGCACCCACCGCTACGCGGCCGTGCTGGCCGAGGGGCTGCGGGCCGGGGGAGTCCAGATCGTGCACGGCGCGTTCTTCGACACCCTCACCGCGTATGTCCCGGGCCGGGCCGCCGAGGTTGTCACCGCGGCCCGCGAGGCCGGGGTCAACCTGCGGCTGACCGACGCCGACCATGTGGGCATCGCCTGCGACGAGACCACCGGGCGCGCCCAGCTCGCCGCCGTGTGGTCGGCCTTCGGCGTGGACGGCGGGCTGCCCGCCATCGACGAGCTGGACGCCGCGGCGGACGACGCGCTCCCCGAGGACCTGCTGCGCGGCGACGTGTATCTGACCCACCCGGTCTTCCACCGGCACCGCTCCGAGACCGCGATGCTGCGCTATCTGCGGCGCCTGGCCGACCGCGACTACGCCCTGGACCGGGGCATGATCCCGCTCGGCTCCTGCACCATGAAGCTCAACGCCACCACCGAGATGGAGCCGATCACCTGGCCGGAGTTCGGGGCGCTGCACCCCTTCGCGCCCGTCGAGCAGGCCCAGGGCTATCTGACGCTGATCCGCGAGCTGGAGGAGCGGCTGGCCGAGGTCACCGGCTACGACAAGGTTTCCCTCCAGCCGAACGCCGGATCGCAGGGCGAGCTGTCCGGGCTGCTGGCCGTACGCGCCTACCACCGGGCCAATGGCGAGGAGCGGCGCACCGTCTGCCTCATCCCGTCCTCCGCGCACGGCACCAACGCCGCCAGCGCCGTGATGGCGGGCATGAAGGTCGTCGTGGTCAAGACCGGCGAGGACGGCGAGGTGGACGCCGACGACCTGCGCGCCAAGATCGAGCAGTACGGCGACGAACTGGCCGTCCTGATGGTCACCTACCCCTCCACCCACGGCGTGTTCGAGGAGCACATCAGCGAGATCTGCGCGGCCGTGCACGACGCGGGCGGCCAGGTCTACGTGGACGGCGCGAACCTCAACGCCCTGGTCGGGCTGGCCCGGCCGGGCAGGTTCGGCGGCGATGTCTCCCACCTCAACCTGCACAAGACCTTCTGCATCCCGCACGGCGGCGGCGGCCCCGGTGTGGGCCCGGTCGCGGTGCGCGAGCACCTGGCGCCGTATCTGCCCAACCACCCGCTGCAGCCCGCGGCGGGCCCGGCGACCGGCGTGGGCCCGGTCGCGGCGGCGCCCTGGGGTTCGGCGGGCATCCTGCCCATCTCCTGGGCGTACGTCCGGCTGATGGGCGCCGAGGGGCTGCGTCGGGCCACTCAGGTGGCGGTGCTCGGTGCCAACTACATCGCCAAGCGCCTGGAGCCGCACTACCCGGTGCTCTACACCGGCCCCGGCGGCCTGGCCGCCCACGAGTGCATCGTCGATCTGCGTCCGCTCACCAAGGCGACCGGTGTGAGCGTCGACGATGTGGCCAAGCGGCTGGTCGACTACGGGTTCCACGCGCCCACGATGTCGTTCCCGGTCGCAGGCACGCTGATGATCGAGCCGACGGAGAGTGAGGACCTTGCGGAGCTGGACCGGTTCTGCGAGGCGATGATCGCCATCCGGGCGGAGATCGAGAAGGTCGGCTCGGGGGAGTGGCCCCAGGACGACAACCCACTGCGGAACGCCCCGCACACGGCGGCCGCGCTCAGCGGGGAGTGGGAGCACCCCTACACCCGGGCGGAGGCGGCCTTCCCGGCCGGGGTGTCGCCGGCCGACAAGTACTGGCCGCCGGTACGGCGGATCGACGGCGCGTACGGCGACCGTAACCTGGTCTGCTCCTGCCCGCCGCTTGAGTCGTACGAGAGCTGACCGGGCGGGCCCGGTCGGGTACGGGGCCGGTGCGGCGAAGGCGCCGGGCCGGCCCCTGAGGATCAGGCCGCGGTGACGACGCGCTCGGCGTGCAGCGGCCGGTGCGGTGCGATGATCTGCCCGTCCGGCAGGAGCTCACCGGTGTCCTCGAAGCAGAGGACGCCGTTGCACAGCAGGCTCCAGCCCTGCTCGGGGTGGTGCGCCACGAGATGGGCGGCCTCCCGGTCGGCGGAGTCGGCGGACGGGCACGCTGGCTGGTGCTGGCACATGGAAGGGATCTCTCGCTGCGGTGTGGTGAGTGTCCTGTGACTTGCTGCGGCAGTCATGGCCGCCCCCCGTTGGTCAGTCGGTCTGTTGCTCCAAGTGTTGCCCTACGGGCCGGGTTCCGCACGGATTTCGCGGCACCGGCACCCGCTAGATAATGACGCATCCACCCGGTCGGCGGTTCATCCTGACGGGACTGTTACGAGCCCGCAGCGGAGCGCCCCGCGATCCGGGGGATCACGGGGCGCTCGGGCGCGGGCGGCGGCCGCCGCGGGCGGTCAGGCCGAGGAGCCCAGCAGCGGCGTCCGCGTCAGCCGGAGGGTGAGCACCGGCAGCAGGTCCGCGGCGCGGTGCGCGCGGTGAGCGGCGATCCCGGGCGGGGCGGGGGTGAGCGGCACCAGCAGGTCGGCTGCGGCGAGGTGGCCCTCTTCGGCGTCGGCGTCGGGGTCGCCGCGCAGCCACAGCGTCAGCATGTACAGCTCCGGGATGGACAGCAGCCGGGGCTGGTACACCGAGGGCAGCGACTCGGCCTGGCTCAGCGCCAGTTCGGCAGACGACACGTACGGGCCTTCGGAGAAGTGCGAGAAGACCCAGCCGTCGGCCGTCAGCATCGCCTCGGCGGAGGCCACCGTGCGCTCACCATCGCGGATCAGGAACCGCCATCCGGTGAGCCGGGCTCGCGGCGGGCCGTCGGGGGCGGTGATGTCGTCCAGGACGTGGACGGGCAGGGGGAGTTCGAGCTCAAAGGGCCCGTCCAGGGAGTCGAGGAGCGGGGTGCGGACGGCAGTGGGAGAACCGAGGGCCGTGCGGATGCTGTTCAGAGCAGGCGCTGGAGCCGAGGGGACGTGCAGCGGCATGGTGGGTCGCCTCTCACTTCGGAGACACGGTGGAGCGCTGGCGTGCCAGGTGCGGATGGCGCTGTCGGTGTAACGCGGGTCAGAGGGGCACTGACGAGATGTCAGGGCGTTGTCTCTCTGCCTCGGTTGCCGAGTTTATACGACAAGTGTTCCCGTCTTGTTTCATGTACCTGTCCCCGGTATTGCGGGCAAGCACTAATCAGGCCCGCCGGGACGAGGGGATTTTCGCCGATTCTCTGCCATATGCACGGATATGACCTGGCATTTTAACCCAGCCTGAGTAGGCTTGATCTGGCGGGTGTTTTTCATCACGGCAATGCGGCGTTGTGCAGAGCCTATCGGTTGGGCAGTCCCTGTGTGGCGTTATCGATCACATTGGCTGGGCATCATCGTGCGTGATGTGCGCGGCCAATGGTCGTTGATCCATTCGAGGAAGGGACGCTTCGATGGGGGAGAAGGTCGTAGCCGGAGAGTTCGATCCGTCCGGGCGGCAGCGGCAGCGCGTCAGGCTCCGGCAGGGCCTGGACGCGCTGGCCCGGCTCCTGGCCGAGAAGCGTTTCGACCGCCCCAAGAATCTCATGGGGCTGGAGATCGAGCTGAATCTCGCGGGGTCCGACGGGATGCCGAGGATGATGAACGCCGAGGTTCTGGAGAGAATCGCGAGTCACGATTTCCAGACCGAACTCGGACGGTGCAATCTTGAAGTAAACATCGTGCCCCACCGTTTGCACGGCAGGGTTCTCGACCAGTTGGCGGAAGAGCTCCGGACCGGTTTGTCATATGCCGATCGCAAGGCGGGGGAAGTCGACTCCGAGATCGTTATGATCGGAATTCTCCCGACCCTTGTCGCCCGCGACCTGGGCTCCGCCAACCTCTCCTACGACGACCGCTACAAACTTCTCAACGAACAGATGCTGGCCGCCCGCGGCGAGGATTTTCTGATCGATGTCGAGGGCGAGGAGCGGTTCCGCTGCGCCTCCGGCTCGATCGCCCCCGAGGCCGCCTGCACCTCGGTCCAGCTGCACCTACAGGTGACCCCGGGCCGGTTCGCGGCCGTGTGGAACGCGGCCCAGGCGGTGGCCGCCGCGCAGATCGCGGTGGGCGCCAACTCCCCCTTCCTGTTCGGCCGGGAGGTGTGGCGCGAGTCCCGCCCGCCGCTGTTCCTGCAGGCCACCGATGTCCGCCCGCCGGAGTTCGCGGCCCAGGGCGTGCGGCCGCGGACCTGGTTCGGCGAGCGCTGGATCAGCGACGCCCACGAGCTCTTCGAGGAGAATCTGCACTTCTTCCCGCCCCTGCTGTCGACCGCGGACGACGAGGATCCGCTGCGGGTGCTGGACGACGGCGGGGTGCCGCGGCTGAGCGAGCTGGTGCTGCACAACGGCACCATCTACCGCTGGAACCGCCCCGTGTACGCGGTCGCCGACGGCGTACCGCATCTGCGGGTGGAGAACCGCGTACTGCCCGCCGGGCCCACCGTCAGCGATGTCATCGCCAACGCCGCCTTCTACTACGGCCTGGTGCGGGCGCTCGCCGAGGAGCCGCGCCCGGTGTGGAAGCGGCTGCCGTTCGAGGCCGCGGCGGCCAACTTCGACACGGCCTGCCGCCATGGCATCGACGCGGTCCTGCAGTGGCCCAAGCCGGGCGGCCGGTCCTCCTCGGTGGTGCGGATCCCCGCCGTCCGGCTCGTCCAGGAGGAGCTGCTGCCGCTGGCCGCCGCCGGGCTCGACGCCTGGGGCGTCGAGCCGGCCGACCGCGAGCGCTACCTGGGGATCATCGAGGAGCGCTGCAGGCGCCGGGTCAACGGCGCGTCCTGGCAGGCCGCCGCGTACCACCGGGCGCGGGAGAGCGGCCTCGGGCGGGACGCCGCGCTGGCGGCGATGACCCGCCGCTACGGCGAGCTGATGCGCACCGGCGAACCGGTCCACACCTGGCCGGCCGCCCTTCCTGGCTGACCCGGCACCGGCCGGGGCACCTCCCAGCGGTAGCTGGGGGAGAACCGAGCCACAAAAAAGGGGGGCCGCCTCAGCCCGAGTCCTCCGCGCCCGTCCGGCTCGCCGACACGATCGCCTTGAGGATCACGCTGTCGATCTGCGCGGGGTCCGCCACCCGCTGCGCCGAGCCGCCGGTCGCCTCCGCGATGTCCTCGCATGCGGACAGGTCGGCGTCCGGCCCGACCGCGATGGCGATCAGCGGCACCGGGCGGTTCGGGTCGGTGAGCCGGCCCAGCTCCTCGACCAGCGCCTTGCGCGAGATGCTGCCCTCGTCCTGGTTGGACCCGTCGGTGAGCAGCACGACGGCGTTGAACTTGCCCTGCGCGTAGCCGTCGCGTGCCTTCCGGTACGCCGCGAGCGCCGTGTCGTACAGCCCGGTCGCCCCGCCCGGCACCGGCTCCAGGGCGCCGAAGGCGGCCGTCAGCCGGTCGCGCTGGGTGGAGCCGTCCGCGTCGCGCAGGCCCAGCCTCCGGGTGGGCACCAGCTCCCGGTAGTCCCGGGCGCCGTCGAGCTGCCGGGAGAACTCCCACAGCCCGATCTCGTCGTCCGGCGTGAACTGCGCCAGCGCCCGCAGCAGGGACGCCTTGGTGACGGCCATCCGGGACTCGCCGCTCCGGCCGGGTACCGGGGCCGCCATGGAGGCCGAGGCGTCGACGACGGTGTTCAGCCGGGCGCTCTGCACGGTGATCGTCCACATGCCCAGCGCGGTCTCCAGCTCCGCGCCCGACGGACCGGAGGCCGGAACCACCGCGTACGGCTGGGGGGCCTTGCCGCCCGCCGTACGGGTCACCTCCTCGACCGCCTTGCCGCCGGCCGGCCGGAAGCCGTGCCGCGCGAGGATCCGTCGGTTCCGGGTGTCGGAGAGAAAGGTCATGAACCGGGTCGCGGCGCGGGCCCGTACGGTGGTGAGCGCGTCGTCGTTGAGCACCGTGTACGGATAGTCGAGCTCGGCGGTGCCGTCCTCCGGGTAGAACAGCTGGAGCCGAGGGGCGCCCCCGGCCGCCGCGTTATGGCGGTAGGCGGCCTGCTCGGACAGGAACAGCGCCTGATTGCGCCGCGGATTCCCCGCCTCCGCGCCCGAGTCGTCGCGCGGCAGCGTGGTCAGCACCTGGTCGTCGCCGTCGGAGACGCGCTGGGACAGGAGTTTCGCGGCGGCCGCGGCCCGCGTATCGGCCCCGCCGCCCTTTCCCGGTCCGCCGCTCTCCTTGGCTATCGAGGCGTTGACACGGGCGAGGGCCAGCAGCCCGGTGGCGCTGCGCGCCGGGTCCGCGGCCCCGAGCCGCAGGTCCTCGTCCCCGGTCGCGGCCCCGGTCAGCCGGGCCCAGCTGTACTTCTTCTGCGGCCAGCCGAGCCGCTTGGCGGCCGACGGGGTCGCCGCCACGGCGACCGGCGAGGACGCCACGCCGCCGAGCGTGTCCAGGGGGACGGACTTGGCGGGGGAGGACGTCGCGCGGTCGACCCACACGCTGGAGTCCGGCAGCCACACCTGGAAACCCGGGTCTCGGCTGTCGTCGCCGAGCGCGTCGGCCACCTCGTACGGCACCCGGCTGGTGACCTTCACATCGAGGCAGCGGCCATCGGAGCGGACATGGGTGGACCGGGCGCGCTCGGCGACCTCGCGCAGCGCCGGGGCGATGTCCGGGGAGGCGGCCACCCCGAGGCGCACGGCGTCGTTCGAGCAGGACTTCATCGGGCCCAGTAACTCGCTGCGCAGAACCAGCGCCGCCCCGGTGGCCAGGGCGAGCACGACCGCGGTGGAGATCGCGACGGCCCGGCGGCGTGCGGAGGACCGGGACCCCGTAGGGTCCTGCCGTGGTGAGTGGACAGGGCCGACTGAGTCCTCTGGCAGGCTGTGGCGTCCCATGTGTTGCGTCTCCTGTGAAGATGAAGCTGTCAGGAGCAAGGACAGCGCCAGCGGGATGGCGCCCTCCCCTGACCGTCGCGTCTCTTCGTAACTCTTTTCGAGACCCTAGCGGCACACGACCACCGATGAGGTGGAAAAGCGGAACTGGAGGCAGGCGTGCAGTCACACGCGCGGGACATGGAGCTTTCCTCTCCGGAGGGCAGGCTCTCGGAACGCGTCCTGCGCCAGGAGACACTGCTGGTCCTGGCGCTGTCGCTGGGCGCGAGCGGCGTATCGGCGCTGATCAGCTTTATCGGCTCGGTGACCGCGCCCGGCGGGCTGAAGGACAAGGCGGCCACGCTCAACGCCTCCGAGGCGCCCGGTAGGCCCTGGCTGGATCTGGCCTGGCAGCTCTTCGGCATCTCCACCGCGCTGGTGCCGGTCGCGCTGGTGGCTCATCTGCTGCTGCGGGAGGGCGCCGGGCTGCGGGCCATCGGCTTCGACCGCCGGCGGCCGGCCTTCGACCTGGGCCGGGGCGCCGCGGTGGCGGCCGGGATAGGCGGTACGGGGCTGCTGCTCTACCTCGGCGCACGGGCGGCCGGGGCCAATCTGACGGTGGTGCCCGAGGCGCTGCCCGATGTGTGGTGGAAGATCCCCGTGCTGATCGCCTCCGCCGTGCAGAACTCCGTGCTGGAGGAGGTGATCGTCGTCGGCTATCTGCTGCGCAGGCTGGGGCAGTTGGGCTGGACGCCGATGGCCGCGCTGCTGGCGAGCTCGCTGCTGCGCGGCTCGTACCACCTCTATCAGGGCATCGGCGGCTTCTTCGGCAATGTGGCGATGGGCGTGGTGTTCGTACTGCTCTACCGCCGCTGGGGGCGCGTCGGGCCGCTGGTCGCCGCGCACGCCCTGATCGACATCGTGGCCTTCGTCGGATACGCCCTGCTGGCGGGCCGGGTCGACTGGCTGCCCACGGCCTGACTTCAGCGAGGAGTGCGGCGGGCCGTCGTTGAAGTGGGCTCTAGGCGTTGGTCGGCTGCGGCGTCGGCGTAGCGGCGGGCCAGGTGCGCGAAGGCGTCCTTGAGCTCGGCCGGCCCGATGACCTGGATATCGGCGTCGAACCTGCCGATGGCGGCGGCCAGTCCAGGCCATGACCACGCGCCCAGGACGAGCCGGCAGCGGTCCGGGCCGAGAGCTTCGACGAGTCCGTCGTGGGCGTAGGCGGACACGGCGTCGGCGGGCAGATCGAGGATCACCTCGCCGCGGCAGGGCCAGCCGCCGGAGCCGTCGGAGCCCTGGAACCTGCCGGCGACGAAGGCGGCCACCTCCCCTCCGGGCAATTCGCGCGGGGTGAAGCGGGGACCGGTGGGGGTGCGCGGGGCGATCCGGTCGACGCGGAAGGTGCGCCAGTCGTCGCGGTCGAGGTCCCAGGCGACGAGGTACCAGCGCCCGCCCCAGGTGATGAGGTGGTGCGGCTCCACCCGGCGGGGCGGAGCGCTGGCGCGGTCGGCGTCGGCGGCCGTCGGTGGGGATACGGGGGCGGCGTAGTCGAAGCGCAGCACTTCGCGGGCGCGGACGGCCGTGCTGAGTGCCATGAGGACCTGCGGGTCGACCTGCGGATTCGGCCGGGCCCCCGGCCGTTCGACGGCGGTGACCTGGAGGGCGTCGACGCGATGGCGCAGCCGAGTGGGCAGCACCTGCCGTACGGTGCTCAGCGCACGAGCCGCCGCCTCTTCGATGCCGGCGCCGGTGGCGGTGGCTGTCTGGAGCGCCACGGCGAGCGCGACGGCCTGCTCGTCGTCGAACAGCAGCGGCGGCAGTTCCGTACCGGCACCCAACCGGTAGCCGCCGTCGGGGCCCTTGACGGCCAGGATGGGATAGCCGAGCTCGCGCAGCCGGTCGACATCGCGGCGCACCGTGCGCGGGCTGACCTCCAGCCGCTCGGCCAGCAACTGCCCCGGCCAGTCCCGGCGCGACTGGAGCAGGGAGAGCAGCGACAGCAGCCGCGCTGAGGTCTTCGGCATGACGCCAGTATCGCCCCGAGAAGAGGTCACAACCTGACCGCTTCCCCTGCGAGTGTGGTCTTCGCCGGACAACGGCAACGCTCAGACCGCAAAGATTCAGACAGAAGGACCCGATCACTGTGACCGCCATGACCACACCCTCCACACCCCTCGACGGCGAGCGGGCCGACCTGCTCGCCGAGCTCGCCGCCGCGCGCGCCGCCCTGACCAAGACGGTGCGCGGGCTCGGCGATGAGCGGGCCGCCGAGCGCCCGACGGTCAGCGAGCTGTGCCTGGGCGGGCTGATCAAACACGTCGCGTCCATCGAGGAGGGGTGGCTGCGCTTCGTACTCGAGGGCCCCTCGGCGCTCCGTTACGACCTGCCCGACGGTGTCACCTGGGACGATCTCGCGGCCGGTACCGCACGCGAGTTCCCGCAGTGGGCGATCGACCACCAGGCCAACTTCCAGATGCTGCCCGGCGAGACCCTGGCCCAGATCCTGGAGGGTTACGAGAGGGTCGCCGCCCGGAGCGAGGAGATCATCGCCACCGTCCCCGACCTGTCGGCGACGCACCCGCTGCCCGAGGCGCCCTGGAACGAGCCGGGAGCGGAGCACAGCGTGCGCCGGGGGCTGATGCATGTCATCGCCGAGACCGCACAGCACGCCGGGCACGCGGACATCCTGCGCGAAACGCTCGACGGGCAGAAGTCGAGCTGACCTGACCCAATGACCGTTCTCGACACCCGAGCGCTGGGCCGCGCCACCCTCGCCCGGCAGTTGCTGCTCGAACCCGCCGACATACCGGTCCTCGACGCCGTCGGGCATCTGTGCGGGCTCCAGGCGCAGGAGCCGCAGGAGCCGTTCGTCGGACTCTGGTCGCGGCTGCGCGCGTTCGACCCGGCGGCCCTCTCGGACCTGCTCACCGGGCGCAGCCTGGTGCGGACCCACCTCATGCGCCGCACCGTTCACCTCCTCACCGCCGACGACGTCCTGGCCTGGCGATCCCGCTACGACGCCATGCTGCGCCAGCGGGTGCTCGGGACGTACCGCCGCGAGTTCGAAGGGATAGATCTCGACGAACTCGCGGCGGCGGGCCGGGCGGTGATGGCGGACGGCGAGCCCCGCACGGCGGCCGAGCTCGTGCGGGCGCTCGCCGAGCGCTGGCCGACGCCGGGGCGGCGGGCCCTGGGCGAAATGCTGGTCGCCGCCCTCGTCCCGGTGGTGCAACTGCCGCCCCGCGGGCTGTGGCGCGCCAAGGGGGGAGTGCGCAACGCCCTGCTCTCCTCCTGGCTGGGCCGCGAGATCGACCCGCCGGCCGCGGATGGCTCCGACCCGGTCGGCCAGGCGCTGGTACGGCGCTATCTGGCCGCGTACGGCCCCGCATCCTCGGCCGACCTGCGTGCCTGGTGCGGCCTCGCCGGACTGCCGGCCGCGGTGGCCGCCCTACGCGAGGAACTGGTCACCTTCCGCGATGAGCGCGGCCGCGAACTGCTCGACCTTCCCGAAGCGCCACGCCCCGACCCCGACACCCCCGCCCCGGTGCGGTTCCTGCCGGCGTTCGACAACGCGATCCTCGGCTATCACGACCGCGGCCGGATCATCGACGACGCCCACCGCGGCCTCTCGGTCGCCGGTGAGCGCGTGGTGCTGGTGGCCGGTCGGGTGGCCGCGACCTGGGGCGTCGACGCCGACACCGTGGTCGTCAGCCCGCTGCGCGGCTTCTCCCGGGCCGACCGCGACGCCGTCGCCGAACAGGGGCGGGAGTTGGCGGCGTTTCTCTCCGAAGGGGAAAGCCACCGCGTACGAGTCGACGCCGCGTAGTCGATTCCACGTGACGGCCCGGGTGGGCCTTAGGCGAGCAGTTCCCCGTCGATGACGGTGACCGCGGTGCCGGTCAGCAGGGTGCGGTCGCCGCGCAGCGCCGTACGGACCAGCCCGCCGCGGGCGGACGCCTGAAACCCGGTCAGCTCCGTACGGCCGAGCCGGGCGGACCAGAAGGGTGCGAGGGCGGTGTGCGCGCTGCCGGTCACCGGGTCCTCGTCGATGCCGACGGCAGGGGCGAAGACGCGCGAGACGAAGTCGTAGCCGCGGGCCGGGTCCTCGGCGGCCGCGGTCACGATGCAGCCGCGGTGGCCGGTTTGCGCGAGCGCGGCGAGGTCCGGGGACAGCGTGCGCACGGTCGTCTCGTCGGCCACCTCCACGAAGAGGTGGTCGATGTACGGGGTGGTGTGGTGGACGGACAGGATCCGGACGCCGAGCGCGTCGGCGGCGGCGCCGGCCGCGCCCTGGGCCACATCGAGCGGCGTCAGCTGGGAAGCGGGGAAGTCCAGGGTGATCGTGCCGCTGTCGTCGGCCGTCGTCGACAGCACCCCGCTGAGGGTGGCGAAGCGGACCGTGCCGGTCGCGGCGCCCGTGGTGCGTAGGACGTGGGCGGTGGCGAGGGTGGCGTGGCCGCACATCTTCACCTCGGTGGCCGGGGTGAACCAGCGCAGCGCCCAGTCGGCCTCCGCGCCCTCGGGCAGGGGGTGGGCGAAGGCGGTCTCGGAGAGGTTGACCTCGGCGGCGATCCGCTGGAGCCGGTCTGCGTCGGGGAACGTGTCGGTGTCCAGGAGGAGGACTCCGGCCGGGTTGCCGGCGAAGGGGCGGTCGGTGAAGGCGTCGACGATTCGGATGCGCATGGGCCGACCGTAGGGCGCCGTCCGGGCGCTCGGCGATGGCCAATTCCGGATGCGTGGATCGGCCGGGGACCGGAAGGCTATTGCTATGCGATCGGTTCCGATATATCGTTGAAGTATCGCGACAGATCAACGATGGAAGGAACGTCATATGCGTCCCCATGGACACCATGGACATGAACACTTCGGACCGGGCCATCGCGGCCGCGGCGACTTCGAGGGGCGGCGCGCGGCCTTCGGCCCGTTCGGCCCGCCCTTCGGCGGCCCCCCGTTCGGTGGCCGCGGCCGGGGCGGACCGCGTGGCCGCGCGCGGCGCGGCGATGTGCGTGCCTCGATCCTGGCGCTGCTGCGGGAGCGCCCCATGCACGGCTACGAGATGATCCAGGAGATCGCCGAGCGCAGCGCCGGCGCCTGGCGGCCGAGCCCCGGCTCCGTCTATCCGACGCTGCAGCTGCTCGAGGACGAGGGGCTGATCAGCAGTGAGAGCGAGGGCGGGAAGAAGCTGTTCGCCCTTACCGACGAGGGCCGCGGCGAGGCCGAGGCGGGATCGCGGGCCCCCTGGGAGGAGGTCGGGCGCGGTATCGACTGGGAGTTGATGCAGGAGATCCGGCAGGCGGGCTTCGGCCTGATGGAGGCGTTCGCGCAGGTCTGGAAGACCGGCACCGCCGAGCAGCGGCAGAAGGCCGTCGCCGTCATCAACGACTCCCGTAAGCGGCTGTATCTGATCCTCGCCGAGCAGGATGAGAAGGGTGAGCAGGATGAGCCCGGTGAGAAGGGAGGCGAGGGCTGAGCGGGCGGGGCGAGGGCTGAGCGGG
>NZ_MUNE01000072.1 GCF_002154605.1 Streptomyces milbemycinicus
GGTTGCCGACCGCCTCGGTGCCGTCCTTGAGGGTCTCGATGCGGCGGATGTCCAGGCGCACCGAGGCGTAGAACTTCAGCGCCCGGCCACCGGTCGTCGTCTCGGGGGAGCCGAACATGACGCCGATCTTCTCGCGGAGCTGGTTGATGAAGATCGCGGTGGTCTTGGACTGGTTGAGCGCGCTGGTGATCTTGCGGAGCGCCTGGCTCATCAGCCGGGCCTGCAGACCGACGTGGGAGTCGCCCATCTCGCCCTCGATCTCCGCCCGCGGCACCAGGGCGGCGACGGAGTCGATGACGATGAGGTCGAGCGCGCCGGAGCGGACCAGCATGTCGGTGATCTCGAGCGCCTGCTCGCCGTTGTCCGGCTGGGACAGGATGAGGGAGTCGGTGTCCACGCCCAGTTTCTGCGCGTAGTCCGGGTCGAGGGCGTGCTCCGCGTCCACGAACGCGACCGCGCCGCCGGCCCGCTGCGCGTTCGCCACCGCGTGGAGGGTCAGGGTGGTCTTACCGGAGGACTCGGGACCGAAGACCTCCACCACACGGCCGCGCGGCAGGCCGCCGACGCCCAGGGCGACGTCGAGCGCGGTCGACCCGGTGGGAATCACCTCGATCGGCTCGTTCGGCCGCTCCCCCATGCGCATCACTGCGCCTTTGCCGAATTGCCGTTCAATCTGTGCGAGCGCGGCGTCGAGCGCCTTCTCGCGGTCGGTTCCTGCCATGGGTTCCACCCGGTTTGCTTGAGTCGATCGCTTCACGTCCACGACGCTAACCCCTGCCACTGACAAGCGGCCCGGACGTCCTCGGCCTGTGGATAACTCAGGCGAGATCCACCATGAGAATGGATGTTCGATTTTCGTGTCAACTACGCCGCTTCAGCGAGTCCCGCACCCGCGCGAGGGCCGACATGCCGCCCCGCCGCCGCGTCCGCCTCTGGACCCGCAGGTCGTCCGCGACGTCGTACCGCTTGATGTACGCGCCGAGGAACGCCTGCAGCGTCGCGGTCGCCGGGATCGCGATCAGCGCGCCCACCGCGCCGAGCAGCGCGGTGCCCGCGATCACCGAGCCGAACGAGACGGCCGGGTGGATGTCCACGGTCCTGGCGGTGATGCGCGGCTGCAGCAGGTAGTTCTCGAACTGCTGGTAGATCACGACGAAGACCAGCACCCACAGCGCGTACCAGGGCTCGACGGTGAACGCGATCAGCATCGGCAGGGCGCCCGCCAGATAAGTGCCGATGGTCGGGATGAACTGGGAGATCAGCCCCACCCAGACGGCCAGCGCCGGGGCGTAGGGCACGCCCAGCCACTCCAGCAGAACGTAGTGCGCCACGCCGGAGATCAGCGCCATCAGGCCGCGCGAGTAGATGTAGCCGCCGGTCTTGGCGACCGCGATCTCCCAGGCCCGCAACACCTCGGCCTGCCGGGTCGGCGGCAGGACCGAGCACAGCGCGCGGCGCAGCCGGGGGCCGTCGGCGGCGAAGTAAAAGGCGAAGAGGGTCACCGTCAGGACCCTGAAGAGCCCCCCGAGGACCTGCGCCGAGACGTCCAGCACATTGTTCGCGCTATTCCTGACGTAGCTCTGGAGCCAGTCCGAGTGGAGCACGCTGTCCTGGATCTCGACCCGTGACAGCTCGGTGTGGAAGGTCTCGTTGACCCAGATGACCAACTGGTCCAGATACTTCGGGAAGTCCTCGACCATGGTCATGATCTGGTCGGCGAGCATCGAGCCGAGCAGGGTGAAGAACCCCGCGACACCGATCAGGATGCCCAGGAAGACCAGCCCCGTCGCCACGCCCCGGCGCACGCCGCGCGCGGCCATCCGGTCCACGGCCGGTTCGATGGCGAGCGCGAGGAAGAACGCGATCAGGATGTTGAGGAGCAGTCCGGTCAGCTGGTCGAAGGCCCAGGTGGCCAGGCGATAACAAGCCACCAGAGCGAGCGCGAGCACCATGGCGCGCGGCAGCCAGCGCGGCATGGCCGCTCCGGGCCGCGCCTCGCGGGCGGCGTCGGCCTGGGGGCCGGCGGGGACGTCGTCGGCGTCGGGCGGGAGGGTCTCTTCTGCTGGGGCCACTGAGCAAGTGTGGCGTACATCGGTGAAAGATATCCGGCCACCCCGCGAACTCCGGGCTCATGGGCCCGGCGGCTGCTCAGCGCCTGTCGGCCGGAATCTCCAGGGCGGCGCACACCCCGCGCCAGACGTCCTTGGTCTCCCAGCCGGCCTCCAGTGCCTGGTGCACGGTCCGGCCGCCCAGCTCGGACATCACATGATCGCGCGCAAAGGAGTCCGCGTACCCCTCACCGAAGTAGTCCGCCATCCGCTGCCAGAAGTCCGTCAACCGCATGCGATCAGTATCGCGCTCCTGGGGGTGCAGTCGGACGCGAGCCGCCGTGCGACAGCGCTTTCCGGCCTACGGTCGGCCCATGGACCGATCCGCAGCAGTCCCCTCCTCCCCGCTGGCCCGCGCCGAGCAGTTCGTGTGGCTGACCGCCCGGGTGCTCGAGCAGCGCAGATTCGCGTACCACTTCCTGGGCGGCGGCGCCGACCCGGTCGAGACCGCGCTGGCCGCGTACCTGGGTGACGACGGGGGCTACGGCCACGCTCTGGAGCCGGAGCTGCGCGGCCCGCACAGCCGCCCGCAGCACGCCGCGCACGCGCTGCGCGTCCTGGACGGGATCGGACGCTGCGGGGGACGGCGCGTGGAGCTGCTGTGCCGCTATCTGACGGAGATCACCACCCCGGACGGCGCGCTCCCGGCGCACCGCCCCGCGCCGCCCGGCGCCGCGGTGGACTCCTGGAACCCCGTGGCGGACGGATCGGCCGGCGATCTGCTCGCGACCGGTCCTGTGGTGGGGCTGCTGCACCGCAACGACGTGTGGCACGCGTGGCTGTTCCGGGCGACGGATTTCTGCTGGGCTGCGGTCGCGGCGCTGGAGGAGGGCGCGGCGCTCCGGCCGCACGAGGTGCTGGCGGCCGTCGCCTTCCTCGACAGCGCGCCGGACCGCCCCCGCGCGCTGGCGGCGGCGGAGCGACTCGGCCGGCGGGTACGCAAACAGGGGCTGGTGGTGCTGGACCCAGAGCGCGCCGAGGACCACCCGCTGCCGGAGGGCCGCGCCCGGGGCGAGCGGGTCTTCGTACCGGGCGGCGAGCGGGTCTTCGTATACGAGGTGGCGCGCACCCCCGGCTCCGTGGCCCGCCCGTGGTTCACCGACGCCGAGGTGGAGCGGTCGCTGGACTTCCTCACGGACTCCCAGGGCGAGGACGGCGGCTGGCCGCTGCGCCGGCGCCCGTGGGCGCCCGGGGCGGCCCTGGAATGGCGGCCGATCGTGACCCTCGAGGCCCTGCTGACGCTGCGCGCGTACGGGCGCGCGCTCGGCTAAAGGGCCCGTACGCCCGCGGTGACGACCACGGCGACGGCGACCACCACCAGAAAGGGAGCGCGCAGCACCAGCGCGACCGCCGCCGCGCCGAGCCCCGCGGCCCGCGCGTCGAGTACCAGGTGCTGCCCGTCGCCGAAGGTCTGCTGGGCCGTGAGGGCGGCCAGCAACGCGACGGGCAGCAGCGCGGCGAGGCGGCGGACGGCGGGGCGTTCCAGGGCCCCGGCTGGCACCGACAGGCCCAGCAGTTTGGCCAGGTAGCACCCGGCCGCGGTGACGCCGATGGCGATCCAGGTACTCAACGGACCCCGCCCTCCTCGGTGGTGCGCCGGGCGCGCAGGCCCTGTACGGCGAGAACGGCGGGCGCGGCCAGCGCCGCCACCAGAACCGGCACGCCGGCCGGCAGCAGCGGCAGACAGCCGAGGACGAGCAGCGCCCCGAGACCGGCCGCCGCCCGCTCGACCGTGCCGCGGAGCATGGGGGCCAGCAGAGCGAGGAAGACGGCCGGGCCTGCGGCGTCCAGGCCCCAGGCCGCGGTGTCGCCGAGTGCGGACGCCCCGAGGGCGCCGACCAGCGTGGTCAGGTTCCACAGGGCGTACAGGCTCAGGCCGGTGACGGTGAAGCCGAGCCGCGCGGTGCGCCGGTCGGGCTGCGCGAGGGCGACGGCGGAGGTCTCGTCGATGACCCAGTGGGCGGCCAGGGGGCGCACCGACCGGGGCAGACCGAGGAGGCCGGACAGCCGCAGCCCGTAGAAGGCGTTGCGCACGCCCAGGAAGAACGCGCCCGCAGCGGCGGTGAACGGATTGCCGCCCGCCGCCAGCGCGCCGACGAGGGCGAACTGCGAGGCGCCGGTGAAGACGAGGAGACTGAGCGCACAGGTCTGCAGGACGCTGAGGCCGGCACCCGCCGACGTCACACCGAAGGCGAATCCGGAGAGCCCGACCGCGACCCCCACACCCAACGCGTCGCGGACCACGGCCGCGCTCGCCTTGGGTTCAGCGCCGCTGCCGGGCCCGGAGCGGGCCTCGGAGCCGGTACGTATCTCGATCTGTTCTGGCACACCCCGCACGGTAGGAGACCGGACGGCGCCCGGTCTTGTACGTTCTTGCACCCCTCACGCATAGGCAAGTGCCCTGCTCACCCCCGCGGCCACCTCGATGCCGAGTCCTTCGACGAGCGCTTCGCCTACGTCCTGGCCGCGCCCCTCAGCCGGTCGGCGGCGCGCTCGCGCCGGTACGCGCCCGGCGGCACTCCGACGATCCGGGTGAAGTGACGGTTCAGATGGGGCTGGTCGGTGAAGCCGACGGCCGCGGCGGCCTCGGCGGGCGCGGCACCGCTCTCCAGGAGGAGGCGGGCCCGGCGTACCCGGGCGTCGGTGAGCCAGGTGTGCGGCGGCATGCCGTAGGCGGCGCGGAAGGCGCGCAGCAGGGCGAAGGGGCCCGTGCCGAGCTCGGCCGCCAGTTGCTCGAGGGTGGGCGGGTCCGCCAACCGCTCCTCAAGGAGCTCGCGGGCGCGTGCCGCCGTTCGCGCTCCCGCGCTGCGCGCCGTGCGCGCGGGAAGCGGGCCGCCGTGGTGGCGCAGCAGGTGGGCGACGGCGACGCGCAGCAGGCTGTCGGCGGCGAGCGCGTCGCCCTCCTCGGCCGCCCGGTGCACCTCGCTGATGAGATGCGCGGCGTGCGGGGCCTCGACCATGGCCTCGGCGAACCCGACCGTGCCGCGGACCGTGGTGGTCTCGGCCGCGATCTCGGCGATCACCGACGCGGACGGATAGAGCGTGGCGTAGGCCCAGCCCTCCGGCACCCCGGCGCGCGCGGTGTGCGGCACCTCCGGGTTGATCATGACGACGGTGCCGGGGCCGGCCCGCTCGGTGCCGCCCGGCAGCCCGACCTCCTCCACCCCGCGGGTGACCGCGCCGAACACATACCCGTCATGGGAGTGCAGGGGAAAGGTGTGGCGCACATAACGGGCCCGCAGCAGGTCGAGCCCCGGCAGCGCGGTCCAGCGCCAGTGCCGTGCCCACTCCCCTGTCCGCTCCCCCGCCCGCCTGGTGTCCATGGAGCCATTGTGCGACGCCGCCCAGGGCCATGACCTGCGGGTCCGTCCGTTGTCAGTGGCCCGGTGCACGATGGAGGGCATGGCAGGCCCAGCACTCGACGGATTCTCCCCCGCCACCCGCGGTTGGTTCGCGGGTGCCTTCACCGCGCCCACGGCCGCGCAGGAGGGCGCCTGGCGGGCGATCGGTGAGGGATCGGACGTGCTGGTCGTGGCCCCCACCGGCTCGGGCAAGACCCTGGCCGCGTTTCTCGCCGCACTCGACCGGCTGGCCAGCACGCCCCCGCCGGCCGAGGCCCGGCGGCGCTGCCGGGTGCTGTACATCTCGCCGCTCAAGGCCCTGGCGGTGGACGTCGAGCGCAACCTCCGCAGTCCGCTCACCGGCATCCGCCAGGAGTCCGTGCGGCTCGGGCTGCCCGAGCCGGAGATCCGGGTGGGCGTCCGGTCCGGCGACACCCCGGCCGCCGAGCGCCGCGCCCTGGTCAGCCGCCCGCCGGACATCCTCATCACCACCCCCGAGTCGCTGTTCCTCATGCTCACCTCCTCCGCGCGGGAGGCGCTCCGCGGTGTGGAGACGGTGATCCTGGACGAGGTGCACGCCGTCGCCGGGACCAAGCGCGGCGCGCATCTGGCGCTCTCCCTGGAGCGGCTCGACGAGCTGCTGAACCGCCCGGCCCGGCGGATCGGCCTCTCGGCGACCGTGCGGCCGGTGGACGAGGTGGCGCGCTTTCTGTCGCCGCGGCGCAGGGTGGAAATCGTCCAGCCGCCCTCGGGCAAGGAGTTCGACCTGTCGGTGGTGGTCCCGGTCGAGGACCTGGGCGAGCTGGGCGGCTCCCCCGTACAGGACGGAAGTGACGGGAATACGGGCGAGAAGCCGTCGATCTGGCCCCATGTGGAGGAGCGGATCGCCGATCTGGTGCAGGCCCACCGCTCGACGATCGTCTTCGCCAACTCCCGCCGCCTCGCCGAGCGGCTGTGCAACCGGCTCAACGAGATCGCGTACGAACGGGCCACAGGCGAGGCTCTGCCCGAGGACCACTCACCGGCCGAGCTGATGGCCGAGTCGGGCGCGGCCAAGGGGGCGCCCGCGCTGCTGGCCCGCGCGCACCACGGCTCGGTGTCCAAGGAGCAGCGGGCGCTGGTGGAGGAGGACCTGAAGGCGGGCCGGCTGCCTGCCGTGGTGGCCACCTCCAGTCTGGAGCTGGGCATCGACATGGGCGCGGTCGATCTCGTCGTCCAGGTCGAGTCGCCGCCCTCGGTGGCCTCCGGGCTGCAGCGCGTGGGCCGCGCCGGCCACCAGGTGGGCGCGGTCTCCACCGGCGTGGTCTTCCCCAAGTACCGCGGTGACCTGGTGCAGGCGGCGGTGGTCACCGAGCGGATGCGCGAGGGGGCCATCGAGTCGCTGCGCGTGCCCGCCAATCCGCTGGACGTACTGGCCCAGCAGCTCGTCGCCATGACGGCCGTGGACACCTGGGACGTGGACGAGCTGCTGGCCCTGGTCCGCCGCGCCGCCCCCTTCGCCGCGCTCCCCGAGTCCGCCTACATCTCGGTCCTGGACATGCTCGCGGGCCGTTATCCGTCCGATGCCTTCGCGGAGTTGCGGCCGCGTCTGGTGTGGGACCGCGTGGCGGGCACGGTCACCGGCCGCCCGGGGGCGCAGCGGCTGGCCGTCACCTCGGGCGGCACGATCCCCGACCGCGGGCTGTTCGGAGTCTTCCTGGCGGGCGCCGACCCCAAGAAAGGCGGGGGCAGGGTCGGCGAGCTCGACGAGGAGATGGTCTACGAGTCGCGGGTGGGCGATGTGTTCACCCTCGGCACCACCTCGTGGCGGATCGAGGACATCACTCGCGACCGGGTCGTGGTCACCCCTGCCCCCGGTGTCCCCGGACGCCTCCCGTTCTGGAAGGGGGACCAGCTGGGCCGCCCGCTGGAGCTGGGCCGCGCGCTGGGCGCGTTCCTCCGGGAGATCGGCGGTATGACCCCCGAGGCGGCCCGGGAGCGGCTGCTGGCCGCCGGGCTCGACGCCTGGGCCGCGGACAACGTCCTGAGCTATCTGGACGAGCAGCGCCGCGCCTGCGGCCATGTGCCGGACGACCGCACGATCGTCGTGGAGCGCTTCCGGGACGAGCTGGGCGACTGGCGCGTCGTCATCCACTCCCCCTTCGGCGCACAGGTCCACGCCCCCTGGGCGCTGGCGCTGGGCACGCGGCTGGCCGAGCGGTTCGGGCTGGACGCGCAGGCGATGCATGCGGACGACGGCATCGTGCTGCGGCTGCCCGACGCGGACCTGATGGGCCTGGATCTGCTGGACGGCGACCCGATGGCCCAGGGCCGGGAGTACGACTTCGAGCAGTCCGCCGTCGGAGCGGCCGATGTCGCCTTCGACAAGGACGAGGTCAGTCAGATCGTCACCGACCAGGTGGGCGGCTCGGCGCTGTTCGCCTCCCGGTTCCGCGAATGTGCCGCCCGTGCCCTGCTGCTGCCCCGCCGCAACCCCGGCAAGCGCACCCCACTGTGGCAGCAGCGCCAGCGGGCCGCGCAGCTCCTGCAGGTGGCAAGCGAGTTCGGATCGTTCCCGATCGTGCTCGAAGCCGTCCGCGAATGTCTGCAGGACGTGTTCGACGTCCCCGGTCTCACCGAGCTCATGGGCGACCTCGAGTCCCGCCGGGTCCGGCTCGTGGAGGTGACCACCCCGGAGCCGTCCCCGTTCGCCCGCTCGCTGCTCTTCGGCTATGTGGCGCAGTTCCTGTACGAAGGCGACTCCCCGCTGGCCGAGCGCCGGGCCGCCGCGCTCTCCCTCGACTCCCGGCTGCTGGCCGAGCTCCTGGGCCAGGCGGAGCTGCGCGAGCTGTTGGACGCCGACGTCCTGGCCGAGCTGGAGCGCGAGCTGCAGTGGCTCACGGACGACCGCCGGGTCAAGGACGCCGAGGGCGTGGCCGACCTGCTGCGCCTCCTCGGGCCGCTGACCGACGCCGAGCTGGCCGAGCGCGGCGCCGATCCCCAGTGGGCGCGCGATCTGTCGGGCGCCCGCCGGGCCATCCGCGTCCGGATCGCCGGGCAGGACCACTGGGCGGCCGTCGAGGATGCGGGACGGCTGCGGGACGCGCTGGGCACGGCGCTGCCCGTCGGGGTCCCCGAGGCGTTCACCGAGCCGGTCAAGGACCCGCTCGGGGATCTCCTGGCGCGTTTCGCCCGCACCCACGGCCCGTTCACCTCCGCCCAGGCGGCGGCCCGCTTCGGCCTGGGTACCGCCGTCACCGACGGGGCGCTGCACGGCCTCGCGGCGAGTGGCCGCATCGTCCAGGGCGAGTTCGCCCCGGCCGGCGTCAGCCAGGAGTGGTGCGACGCCGCCGTGCTGCGCCGGCTGCGCCGCCGCTCCCTGGCCGCGCTGCGCCATGAGCTGGAGCCGGTCCCGCCGGCCGCGCTCGCCGCGTTCCTCCCCCGGTGGCAGCATCTGGGCACCCACAGCCTGCGCGGGATCGACGGGCTGGTGCGCGCCATCGAGCAGTTGCAGGGCGCCCCGGTGCCCGCCTCCGCCCTGGAGAAACTGGTCCTGCCCTCGCGGGTCAGCGACTACACCCCCACCATGCTGGACGAGCTCACCGCGAGCGGCGAGGTCGTATGGGCCGGGGCAGGCGCGCTGCCCGGTAAGGACGGCTGGGTCACCCTCCACCTCGCCGAGGCCGCCCCGCTGCTGCTGCACGCGCCGCACCCCCTGGAGATCAGCCCTCTCCATCAAGCCGTGCTGGACACGCTGGCCGGGGGCTACGGCCTGTTCTTCCGGCAGATCGCCGAGCACGTCCGGGCCGCCGGACACGACGTCCAGGACCCCCAGCTCGCCGAGGTCGTCTGGGACCTGGCCTGGTCCGGCCGGCTCACCGGCGACACCCTCGCCCCGCTGCGCGCCCTGATGGGCTCGGGCCGCACGGCCGGCTCCACCGCCCACCGGGCCAGGCGCGCGGTCCCCCGAGGCCGCTACGGAAGCCTCACCGCCCGCCCCACCGCCTCCCGGAACGGACCGCCCACCGTGGCGGGCCGCTGGTCCCTGCTGCCCGAGCGCGAGCCCGAGCCCACTCACCGCGCCCACGCCCTGGCCCGCACGCTCCTCGACCGCCACGGCGTGGTGACCCGCGGCGCGGTCGCCGCCGAGGGCGTCGAGGGCGGGTTCTCCGCCGCCTATCGCGTGCTGTCC
>NZ_MUNE01000720.1 GCF_002154605.1 Streptomyces milbemycinicus
TACACCCGCCCCATGCCCCCGGCGCCGAGCCGCCCGACCAGCCGGAACGAGCCGATATGCGCCGGGTCCCCGGCCGCCGGCGGGGCGACTCCGTCCGGTGCGCGGGACGGGCCCGGTAACGGCCCCTCAGCTGACGGACCGTCCGGAACCGGCATCTCCGATCCGCCCATGCCCCCCACAGCCTCTCGTCGCCGTCACCGCGGTTTGTTGGTGGCACATCGCCCCCAGTCAACCGGCTTCCGTTCCGGATATGCTGCGGCGAATTTTCGATTTTTCTGTGGAGAAGGCGGGGAACAGCGCGATGCGCATACCTGGTCGGGCAGCCGTGGGGGCCGCAGTGGCAATCGGCGTGATCGGCATGTTCGGGGCACTGACGGGCTGCTCCTCGGACTCCGGCGACGACAATAAAAGCCACAAGGGAGACAAGAGCGGCAAGGGCGGCGTCAAGGTGGCGGCGGCGAGCGGCGAACTCGGCGGCCGGGACACGGCGTGTGCGCTGCCGGTGCGGTTCAGCCTCGCCAAGTCGTGGAAGCCGGAGGCGGTGAAGGAGCTGGCGGGGGCGGACCCCGAGCTGGGCTCCACCCTCCTCTCACAAGGCCCGGTGACCCTCGTCTGCGAGATCGACGCGAAGCCCGCCGGGCACATCGGCTTTCTGCGCGTATGGACCGGCGACAAGGGCAAGGCCGCGGCCGGCACCGAGCCCCGGCAGCTGCTGAAGGCGTTCATGGCCGAGGAGAAGGGCGTACGCGACGCCCAGTACAGCGATGTGAAGGCTGGCGATCTGCCCGCCGCGGAGATCAGCTACATCCTCGACAACCCCGACCTGGACGAGTCCAAGCGGGAGCGGGCGCTCGCGGTGGTGACCCCGAAGGGCGGCGTCGTACTGCACCTCGGCGGGCTCGACAGCGGTGAGCACGACGCCATGCTGCCCGCGTACGAGCTGGCCAAGCAGACCATGGCAGGCGCCGGCGGCTGACCGAGCCGCGCCGCTACGCGGGCAGGCCCAGACCGCGGATCAGCTGGGCCAGCTCCGCGCGGTAGATCTTGTCGGGGCGCGGGGTCTGGACGCGCATATGGCCGTAGATCTCCAGTGAGACCAGGCCGTGCAGATGGCCCCAGATGCGCAGCGCGATGGCCACAGCCGCGGGTGGCAGGCCGGGGAACTCCTCGCGCACCTCGGCCGCGAGCTTGGGGTCGAAGTCCGACCACTCGAACTCGGCTTCCGGGTAGAGCTCCTTGGCGTGCGGCCAGGCCCCCGCGGCCAGGCCGGTGAGCCCGGCGCAGACACGGTGCTCGGCCTCGGGCGCGGCGCTGGTCTCGGGCGCCTGGTAGCCGGGTACGGGGTCGCCGTAGATCAGCCGGAAGCCCTCGGGGTTGGTGAGCGCCCAGTCGCGGAAGGCGTTCGCCCAGGCCGCGATGCGGCCGGCCGGGTCGTCGGCGGGGCGGGCGTCCCGGGCGGCGTCCACGGCGTCGGCGAGCGAGGTGTACACATCGCTGATCAGCGTGGTGACCAGGTCGTCCCGGGTGGCGAAGTAGCCGTAGATGGCGTTGGCCGTCATGCCCATCTCGCGGGCGATGGCGCGCAGGGTGATCGCGTCCGGCCCGCCCGAGGACATCAGCCCGAGCGCGACCTTCTTGATCTCGGCCGTCGTCTCGGCCCGCAGCCTCTCCCGGCGTCCCGTCGTCGTGCCCACGGGAGCACTCTACAGCGTCACAATCCTTGGTTGCCGTATTAAAACTTCACGCCGTATAGTCGCCGCACGCCGTATAGATCGCGCCGTACAGATCATGCCGTGCGGATCGCCGGATCCACGCCGTGCGGCCCAACTCGCCTGCCTGCATTGGGGATTCGCTTTCATGCGTATAGGAATCATTGGCGCCACCGGCAACATCGGACAGCGCGTCGTCACCGAAGCCCTCCGCCGGGGCCATGACGTCATCGCGTTCACCCGCGACGCCTCCCGTATCGAGGAGGACCGCGAGCACGTGGTGTGGAAGAGCGTCGACGTCCTCGACCCCGACAGCGTGGCGGCCGTCCTGCCCGGTCTGGACGTCCTGATCAGCGGCTTCCAGCCGGGCAACGCCGCCCAGGACATGGCGGACACCGTGCGGCGCTCGATCGCCGATCCGACCGTCTACGCCACGGCCGCCAAGGTGCTGGTGAAGGCCCTGGAGAGGCACCCCAGGACCCGGCTGATCGTGATCGGCGGCGCGGGAAGCCTGGAGATCAGGCCAGGGGTCACGCGCGCCGACTCCGACGAGGAGCTGTACGCGGCGCTGGACTCGCTCGGCCTGCCGAGGGAGTACGCCGCCGCGGTCCGCGGCCACCAGGACGCGCTGAACGTGCTGCGCACCTCGAACCGGCTGTGGACCTACTTCAGCCCGGCCGAGGACATCGCCCCCGGCGAGCGCACCGGCCGCTTCCGGCTCGGCGGTGACCAGCCGGTCCTGGACGCCGAGGGGCGCAGCCGGATCTCCATCGAGGACGCCGCCGTCGCGCTGGTCGACGAGGCCGAGCTGCCCCGGTTCGTCCAGCGGCGGTTCACGATCGGCTATTAGCCGCAGGTCGGAGAATCAGACCAGGCGGCGGTCAGACCAGGCGGCGGGCCGTCGCCCAGCGGGTCAGCTCGTGGCGGTTGGAGAGCTGGAGCTTGCGCAGCACCGCCGAGACATGGCTCTCCACCGTCTTCACCGAGATGAACAGCTGCTTGGCGATCTCCTTGTACGCGTACCCGCGGGCGATCAGCCGCAGCACCTCGCGCTCGCGCTGGGTGAGGCGGTCGAGGTCCTCGTCCACCGGCGGGGCGTCCGTGGAGGCGAAGGCGTCGAGGACGAAGCCGGCGAGGCGGGGCGAGAAGACGGCGTCGCCCTCGGAGACCCGGAAGATCGCGTCGACCAGGTCGGTGCCGGTGATGGTCTTGGTGACATAGCCGCGGGCGCCGCCGCGGATCACCCCGATGACGTCCTCGGCGGCGTCCGAGACCGACAGCGCCAGGAAGCGCACCGGCCGGTCGGCGGCGGCCATCAGGGCCGCGCTGCGGCGCAGCACCTCGACGCCTCCGCCGCCGGGGAGGTGGACGTCGAGGAGGACGACCTCCGGCCGGGTGGCGCTGATCACCGTGACGGCCTGGTCGACGTCCGCCGCCTCCCCGACCACCTCGACGCCCGTACGGGCCGTCTCCCCGATCTCGGCCTGGACGCCGGTCCGGAACATCCGGTGGTCGTCGACGAGGACGACCCGCACCCGGCGCTGTGCCGTCTCCTCCGCCGCCCCGCTCGCCGCTCCGTCCGCCGGCTGGCTCGCCCCGCTCGCGTCGGTCATGTCGTCGTCGCCGCCCTCTCCATCTCCAGCTCCACTACCGTGCCCCCGTCCGGCGCGGACCTCAGCCGCGCCGTGCCGCCGTTCCGTCGCATTCTGCCGATGATGGACTCGCGTACGCCCATCCGGTCCTCCGGCACCGCGTCCAGGTCGAAGCCCGGCCCCCGGTCCCGTACGGAGATGAACACCGTGGCCCCCTCGACCTCGGCGAAGACCTGGACGGTCCCGCCGTCGCCACCGTACTTGGCGGCGTTGACCATCGCCTCGCGCGCTGCCTGCAGCTGCGCGGCCAGCTTCTCGTCCAGCGGGCAGTCGCCGACGACCACCACCTCGATCGGCACGCCGTGGTGGTCCTCGACCTCCGCGGCGGCCGCCTTGACCGCCTCCGCCAGCGTGTCCGGCTCCTCGGCCTCGTCCTTGCCCCGGCCCTCCGGCCGGTACAGCCAGGCGCGCAGCTCGCGCTCCTGGGCCCGGGCCAGCCGGGCGACCTCCCGGGGGTCCTCCGCGTTCCGCTGGATCAGGGTCAGGGTGTGCAGCACGGAGTCGTGGACATGGGCGGCGACCTCGGCCCGCTCCTGGGCGCGGATGCGCATCAGGCGCTCCTCCGAGAGGTCCTGGGCCATCCGCACCAGGTACGGGCCCGCCAGCAGCGCGATGCCCACCAGCACCGCGAGCGCGGCCTGCAGCACCGCGCCCAGGTGCTTGGCCGAGCCCTGCAGTACGACGATGCCGGTGACCCCGGCGCCGACCAGCACCACCCCGGCGGCGCCCCGCGCGATCGGCAGGACCTGCTTGCGGCGGCTGAGCTCGACCCACTGGGCGCGCCGGGAGTTGTCCGCCTGGCGCCAGACCAGGGCCACGCCCGCGCCGATGAGCAGCAGCGGCCAGATGTAGGTGTTGGCGCGGCCCAGCTGGAAGTTCTCGACGAACACGCCCATGCCGACCAGCAGCGCGAGCAGCGCGAAGACCTGCCCCTTGTCCGGTTTGCGGGACAGGATGCGGCGCCCGCCGTCGGCCCCCCGCTCGGATGCCGGGCGGGGGGTCTCGACGCCGCCGAAGCCCAGCGGCACCACGAACCAGAACAGCGCGTACACCAGCGCGCCGAAGCCCTCGGCCATCAGCAGCGCGATGAACACGAACCGCACCCAGGACACCGGCAGCCCCAGATGGCCGGCCAGCCCGCGCGCCACGCCGCCGACCATCCGCCCCTCGGCGCTGCGGTACAGCTTGCGCGGGGGCGGCTCGGCGGCGGGGGGCGCGGCGGCGGTCATGCTCCGATCGTCACACGAACGGCTCCGCCCGGGTATCAGGGTCCCCCCTGATCGTTCCCCGACCTATGAGGAACCGTCCTCAGCCTAGGAGGAACTGTCCTCGATCTTGAAGCCGTCCCGGACGTTCCGGAAGACCGGCAGATACGTGTCCCACTCGTCCGCGGGCGCGCTCAGATAGAGCGCGTACGCCTTGCCGCCCTCCTCGCCGAAGCCGAGGTCGATGGCGCGGTACATGCGCTCCCGCCCCTGGAACTTGAACTCCCAGATCGCCCCGGGCAGGTTCCGGTACGTCGTCTTGTCCATGCGCGTCCGCTCGTAGACGGGGTAAACCTTCTTCAGCTCGGTCTCCAGCCCCTCGAAGTGCTTCACATGGTCCGGGCCTGCCCAGTCCAGCACGTTGACCATCAGCCTGACCTTCTGGCTGGGGTCCAGGAACCTGACCTCCTGGGTACCGTCCACCGTGCCCTGCGAGCTGGAGTCGGGCTGGCGCTTCCAGTCGTCCGGTACGGGGAGGGAGACGCCGAAGTCCGCCAGATCCTCCCGGTGGTAGCCGTCGGGCAGCTCCGGGATCTTGTACGTCGGCGACGACGTTGCGGTGGGCGTGGGGGTCCCGGAACCCGCTCCGTCGTCCTTGCCCCCGCCGAAATCGACGCCCGACAGATACAACCCGGCCGCGACCCCGACCACGGCCACCACGGCCACCGACGCGCTCCACAGCGCCGTACGCCCGCGGCGCCGGCCGCCACCCGGCGGGGGGCCCGGCGCGGCGGGCACAGGGGCGGGCGGGAAGCCGGAGCCGTGGACGTGCGTGGGCGGCGGCGTGGGCAGTTGCGCAGTCGGCGGTGTGGGGGCGTACGTGGCGGGGTGCCCGTACACGGGCGTGGACGGGGTGGACGGGGTGGACGGGTTCGCCGGGTGCCCGTACACGGGCGTGGCCGTGTCCTCGGGGCCGAAGCCGGGCCTGGGCACCGGGGTGGTGGCCGACGCCGGGTCGGGCCTTGGCATCGATGTCGTCTCGGGCAGCCCGGCCGGGCCGCGCAGCGCGCGCTCGATCTGCTCCGCCGACGGCCGGTCCTCGGGCTCCTTGGCCAGCAGCCCCTCGATCAGCCCCGTCAGCGGCCCCGACCGCACCGGCGGCTCGAGCGGGTCGACGGCGATCGCGTACCCGGTCTCGATCGGCGTGGCCTTGCGGAACGGCGGCCGTCCCTCGATGGCCTGATAGAGCGTCGCGCCCAGCGCCCACAGGTCCGAGGCGGGCCCCGGGGTCTTGCCCCTGATCCGCTCGGGCGCGATGTAGTCGATGGAGCCGACGACCTCGCCGGTCTTGGTGAGCGTGGAGGTGCCGGTGGCCATGGCGATGCCGAAGTCGGTGAGCACGACCCGGCCGTCGTCGCCGAGGAGGACGTTGCCGGGCTTGACGTCGCGGTGCAGCACCCCGGCCGCGTGCGCGGCCCGCAGCGCGGCGACCATGCCGCGGCCGACCCTGGCCGCCTCGTCGGGGGAGACGGTCCGGCCGCTCTTGAGCAGATCGCCCAGCGTGGTCGAGGGCACGTACTCCATGACGATGCACGGCATCCCCGAGTCCTCCACCACGTCATGGACGACCACGACATTGGGGTGCGCGATACGGGCGGCGCTGCGCGCCTCGCGGCGGGTGCGCTCGAAGAGGGTGGCGACCTCCTCCTCGGCGAGGTGAGGCGACATGTGCAGTTGCTTCAGCGCGACCTGGCGGTCCAGCAGTTCGTCCTGGGCACGCCAAACCGTGCCCATGCCTCCTCGGCCGATCTGCTCGACCAGCCGGTACCTCCCCGCGATCAGCCGCCCTTCTTCTGACACTGTGTGCCCCTCCCGCTCCCCCTGCTGGCCATGTCCCCCCGCATATGTTCGATGCGCCACGATAGCCGCCGTCGTCTAAGGGACGATCTCAGGGAAGGACCAGGGTTGGGTCGGATGCCGCCCGAACCGCCGGCTTGTCACCATGGTGGGCATGACCGATGCACCCACCGTCACGGATCCGCCCCCCGGCGCGCCCGGCTCCGGCGTGCCCGGCTCCGGCGCGCCCGGATCCGGTGATCCGCGGCCGCCGTTGAGGGCGCCGCTGCGCCGCAGCCGCGAGCAGAAGATGATCTCGGGTGTGTGCGGGGGGCTCGGCCGGTTCTGCGACGTGGACCCGGTGATCTTCCGGGTGGTGCTGTCGGTGCTCGCCGTCACGGGCGGCCTGGGCCTGATCGTGTACGGCTTCTGCTGGCTGCTGGTCCCGCTCCAGGGCGAGGAGGAGAACGAGGGCCGCAGGCTGCTCTCGGGCCGGGTGGAGGGCCCGGCGCTCACCGCGGTGCTGTGCGCGCTGGTGGGCTGCGGTCTGTTCCTGTCCATGCTCAACAACGGCAGCGTGATCTTCTTCTCCATCATGCTGACCATCGCCGCGGCCGGCGCCGGTACCTGGTCCCGCCACCGCCACCAGGCGGAGAGCGGGGGCGTGGTGGACCCGGCGACGGCGCAGGCGGTGGCCGACGCGCCGCCCGAGACCAAGGCCCCGCCGCCGGCCTGGGGCAACCCGTCCTGGTGGCGGGACCCGATCGTCAAGGACGGTACGACGGGCCCGGTCGGCGCGGACACGGGCTATCTGTGGGGCCCCGACGACGGCTCGGACGGCGTCTCGTACGCCGGCGGGGCCGCCGGGCGGGGGGCGGCGTTCCGCAGGCTCCGCAGGGCGCCTGG
>NZ_MUNE01000721.1 GCF_002154605.1 Streptomyces milbemycinicus
GGGCGGCGCGCAGCGGGGCGAGGTGTTCCTCGGGGGCTCCGGCGGCGGCGAGCTTTACGGCGAGGTAGTCGAGCCAGCGGGTGGGCTCGGCCTCACGGGTGCGGCGTACGACCTCGGCGTCGGCGGCGTGCATGGCGATCCATGCCCCGGATACGTCGCGCACCTGGGCGGACAGCCCGTGGTGGTCGGGGTGGTGGTGGGTGATGAGCACGCCGTGGACGTCGGACACCGAGGTGCCGCAGGCGGCGAGGCCGGAGACGAGGGCGTCCCAGGCCGTCGGGTCGTCCCAGCCGGTGTCGACAAGGACCGGGCCGCGGTCGGTGTCGAGGAGGTGGACGAGGGTGTGGCCGAGGGGGTTGTCCGGGATGGGGACCGGGATGCTCCACACCCCGCCGCCGTGGTCCGTTACCTCTGGGCGCGCCTTTGCCTCTGCCTCTGCCTCTGCCCCTGCCTCTGCCCCGGCGCCTGTGTCTGCCCCTGTCCTTGCCCCCGCCATGGGTGTCCCCCTCTCCCGGTCGCTCGTGCGAGCAACGCAAGCATCGCAAGCATTGCCCACTATAACTAGAACTGGTATCAGTTCTGATGCAGCGTCAGATAGGCGTGAGATCCAGACGAGCGGCGGGAGGCTCGGCAATGAGCGACCTCATCGAGCACGGACAGCTCTTCATCGGCGGCGCGTTGGCCGAACCGGCCGGCACGGATGTGATCGAGGTCGTCTCGCCGCACACCGAGGCGGTCATCGGGCGGGTGCCGCACGCCTCGCGCGCGGATGTGGACCGGGCGGTCGCGGCGGCGCGCACCGCGTTCGAGGAGGGGCCCTGGGCCCGGGCGTCGCTTGAGGAGCGGATCGCGGTCGTCACCCGTATCAAGGACGCCGTCGCCGTCCGCCACGAGGAGATCGCCAAGGCCATCAGCTCGCAGAACGGCTCTCCGTACTCCTGGAGCGTGCTGGGCCAGGCGCTGGGCGCGCTGATGGTGTGGGACTCCGCGATCACGGTGGCGCGCGGCTTCGTCTTCGAGGAGCGGCGGGCCGGGGTCCTGGGGCCGCTGCTGGTGCGGCGCGAGCCGGTCGGGGTGGTCGCGGCGGTGGTGCCGTGGAACGTTCCGCAGTTCACGGCGGCGGCGAAGCTGGCGCCCGCGCTGCTGGCCGGGTGTTCGGTGATCCTCAAGCCGTCACCCGAGACCCCGCTGGACTCCTACATCCTGGCGGAGATCGTCGCCGAGGCCGGGCTGCCGGAGGGGGTGCTGTCGATCCTCCCGGCGGACCGCGAGGTCAGCGAGTACCTGGTCGGGCACCCGGGCGTGGACAAGGTGTCCTTCACCGGCTCGGTCGCGGGCGGTAAGCGGGTCATGGAGGTCGCCTCGCGCAATCTGACCCGGGTGACGCTGGAGTTGGGCGGGAAGTCCGCCGCGGTGATCCTGCCGGACGCCGACCTGGACGCGGCGGTCGCCGGGATCGTGCCCAACGCGTGGATGAACAACGGCCAGGCGTGCGTCGCCCAGACCCGTATCCTCGCCCCGCGCAGCCACTACGACGAGATCGCCGACCGCTTCGCCGCCGCCGCCTCGGCCCTGGTCGTCGGCGACCCGCTGGACCCCGCGACCCAGGTCGGGCCACTGGTGGCGCGGCGCCAGCAGCAGCGGTCGCTCGACTACATCGCCACCGGGCAGCGGGAGGGCGCCAAGGTGCTGACGGGCGGCGGGCGCCCGGCGGCCCAGGAGAAGGGCTGGTACGTCGAGCCGACGCTGTTCGGCGACGTCGACAACGGCATGCGCATCGCCCGCGAAGAGATCTTCGGACCGGTGATCTGCCTGCTGCCGTACGGGGACGAGGAGGAGGCGGTGCGTATCGCCGACGACTCCGACTACGGCCTGTCCGGCAGCGTATGGACCGCGGACGTGGCGCACGGCATCGAGATCGCGCGCCGGATCCGCACCGGTACGTACTCCGTCAACACCTTCAGCCTCGACATGCTCGGGCCGTTCGGCGGCTACAAGAACTCCGGTCTGGGGCGGGAGTTCGGGCCCGAGGGCTTCTCCTCGTTCCTGGAGCACAAGATGATCCATCTGCCGCAGGGCTGGGACGGGGAGCAGGGCTGATGGGCGACCGCTGGCATGTCGAGGTGGACCGCGACGTCTGCATCGGCTCGGGGCTGTGTGTGAGCGCCGCGCCCGGCGGGTTCCGGCTCGACGGGGCTCGGCAGTCGCATCCGGTCGCGGCGGAGACGGACGCGTCGGAGGCGGTGCTGGCGGCGGCCGAGGGATGTCCGGTCGAGGCGATCGCCATCCGGCTCATCGGCGGGGAGCAGGTATTCCCCCCGGACGAATAGCCGGACCGGGGCCGGGATCGGGGAAGTTCGAACTCCAGTTCATGAATTTCGAACTCCAGTTCATCGAACTTACTCATGCGTATTGCACGGTCTCTTCATGACGGATGTGACTGTTCCCCCTCGGTGGTGGCGTGGAAATCTCTAACCCATCACGCCGAGGGGGACGCGATGGACAAGAGGTATGAGGTCTTCTGTCTTGCCGACAGATATTTCTATGAGACCCCGGACCGACTGTCCGCCGGCGCGGGGGCTTCCGAATCCCGCTACGAGGCCGCCCAGCGCACCGCCCCCGAGGGGTGGGAGACCTTCGTCTCCGGGGACTGGCTGCACGTCAACCCCGTACTGGAGGATGGGACCCCTCGGCCGGGCCGGCCGAACCAGGGCTGGAAGGTGCATGTCTCGGCCTGTCTCGACAACGCGGAAAAGACCGCGGCCAAGGTCTGGGACTACTGCGTTCCCCGGGAAATACCTTTTAAATTCGTGCCCACCGCGCATGCGCTGCACCTGCGCAATTCCAAATACGCGGGGCGCGGCTCCAGCGGGAAGTTCGCCACCATCTACCCGGCCGACGAGGTGGAACTCCACACCATTCTCCGTGAATTGGGTGAGCTGCTGGCGGGTGAGCCCGGCCCGTACATTCTGACCGATCTGCGCTGGCAGGAAGGGCCGCTGTATGTGCGATACGGCGGCTTCGCGCAGCGCTTCTGCGTCGATGATGCCGATGGTTCCGGCGCCGGCGGCACGCTGGTGCCCGCCATCGAGGACCCGTCCGGCAGGCTCGTCCCGGACCGCCGCGACCCCGCCTTCCATGTCCCCGAGTGGGTGACGCTGCCCGATTTCCTCGCGCCGCAGCTGGCCGCCCGCAACGCCACCACGGTCGCCGACCTCCCGTACCGCATCGAGAAGGCACTCCACTTCTCCAACGGCGGCGGGGTTTATGTGGGGACGGACACCCGCACCGGCGCGAAGGTGGTCCTCAAGGAGGCCCGCCCGTACGCAGGGCTCGCCTCCGACGGGGCGGACGCCGTCACCCGCCTGGAGCGGGAGAAGGCCGCGCTGGAGCGGCTGTCGGGGCTGGGCGTGGCGCCGGAGGTGCGCGACTGGTTCACCCTCGGCGACCACCGCTTCCTGGTGATGGACCATATAGCGGGCCGCACCCTCAACTCCTTCTTCGCGCAGCGCCATCCGCTGCTGGCCGCCGAGCCGGATCCGGCCGCGGTCGCCGACTACACCCGCTGGGCGCTGCGGATCCACGGCGCGGTCGAGGAGGCCGTCGCCGCCGTGCATGGGCGCGGGGTGGTCTTCAACGACCTGCACATGTTCAACATCATGGTCAGCCCCGACGAATCGTCCGTGATGCTGCTGGACTTCGAGGCGGCAGCACACATCGGCGAGGGGCGGCGGCAGGCCATCGCCCACCCCGGCTTCGTCGCCCCGCTCGACCGCCGCGGCTTCGAGGTGGACCGCTACGCGCTCGCGTGTCTACGGCTCGCCCTCTTCGTACCGATGACCACGCTGCTGGTGGTGGACCGCGGGAAGGCGGCGCACCTGGCGGAGGTGGCGGCCGGGCAGTTCCCGGTGGACCGGGCCTTCCTGGACGAGGCGGTGGAGGTGATCGCGGGCGGCGGGCACGGGGGGTACGGC
>NZ_MUNE01000722.1 GCF_002154605.1 Streptomyces milbemycinicus
CCCGCAAGGAGCAGCCACCCCATGGACCACGCCTCCCCGCAGCCCACGACCGCCCTGCCCTACGGCACCCCCGAAACCCCGCGCGTCGCGGTCCGCGGCGAGGCCCGCCTCGAAGTCGACCCCGAGATCGCCCATCTCAGCATCACCGTCAGCGCGCGCGGCAGCGACCGCCGCACCGCCCTCGAAGACCTCACCCGCCGTAACGCCCAGGTCCTCGACCTCGTGAAGTCCTACGGCCAGGCGGTCGAGAAGCTGGAGACCGGCGCCTTCGCCATCACCCCGCAGCTCACCGCCAAGGGCCGTCACGAGCGCGTACACGCCTACCACGGCCGCGTCCACCTCTCCGTCACCGTCTCCGACTTCACCGCGCTCGGCGAGCTCAGCACCCGCCTCGCCGACCTCGAACTCACCCAGGTCATCGGCCCCACCTGGGCCCTGCGCCCCGACTCGCCCGCCCACGCCGAGGCACGCCGCCAGGCCGTACGGGAGGCCGTCCAGCGCGCCCGCGAATACGCGGGCGCGCTCGACGCCCGGCTCACCGCCCTCGTCGAGCTCGCCGACCTCGACTCGGAGAACGCCAACCAGCCCTACCCCGTCGCCTACGCGGCCGCCCCACGCAGCGCCGGCTACGGCGGCGCGCCCCAGGCCGCCCCCGCCCTGGACCTCGAACCCCAGCGCCAGACCGTATACGCGCAGGTCAACGCCCGCTTTACGATGTCGCCCCCGCAACTGTGAGCGACTAGCGCACGGACGTGCGCGGGTCCTATAAACCGCTCATCAGAGCACGCCCGCGCACGTTTCATTAGTTGTCGACGACCGGCCACCTAAAGGCCATGGGGGAGTGGCTGGTTCCCGGTTCTTTACCCGCGGGTAAGTCATAGGCTCGCCGCATGCGCCGAGCAAAAATCGTCTGTACTTTGGGGCCAGCAACCGACTCGTACGAGCAGATCAAGGCACTCGTCGAAGCCGGAATGGACGTGGCCCGCTTCAACCTCAGCCACGGCACGTACGCCGAGCACGAGGAGCGTTACCGGCGAGTCCGGAAAGCCTCGCTCGAAACCGGTCGCAGCGTCGGCATCCTCGCCGACCTTCAAGGTCCGAAGATTCGTCTCGGCCGCTTCCAAGAAGGCCCCGTACTCCTTGAACGCGGCGACGAGTTCACCATCACCGTCGAACCCATCGAGGGCGACCGCCTGCGCTGCGGCACCACCTACAAGGGCCTGGCCACCGACGTCAGCCGGGGCGAGCGCATCCTCGTCGACGACGGCCGGGTCACCCTTGAAGTTGTGGACGTCGAGGGCCCCCGGGTCCACACCATGGTCATCGAAGGCGGCATGGTCTCCGACCACAAGGGCCTCAACCTCCCCGGAGTCGCCGTCTCCGTCCCGGCGCTCTCCGACAAGGACATCGAAGACCTCCGCTGGGCGCTGCGCATCGGCGCCGACATCATCGCCCTGTCCTTCGTCCGCAACGGCAACGACGTCGTGGATGTCCACCGCGTCATGAAGGAAGAGGGCATCCGGCTCCCGGTCATCGCCAAGGTCGAGAAGCCGCAGGCAGTCGAGAACCTGGAAGGGATCGTCGACGCCTTCGACGGCATCATGGTCGCGCGCGGCGACCTGGGCGTGGAGATGCCGCTTGAGCAGGTGCCGATCGTCCAGAAGCGCGCGATCAAGCTCGCCAAGCGGAACGCGAAGCCGGTCATCGTCGCGACCCAGATGCTCGACTCCATGATCGAGAACTCCCGCCCGACCCGCGCCGAGGCCTCGGACGTCGCCAACGCGGTCATCGACGGCACGGACGCGGTGATGCTCTCCGGCGAGACCAGCGTCGGCAAATACCCCATCGAGACCGTCAAGACCATGGGCCGCATCGTCGCAGCGGCCGAAGAGGACATCCTCGCCAAGGGCCTCCCCCCACTCACCGAACGCAACAAGCCCCGCACCCAAGGTGGCGCAGTCGCCCGCGCTGCCGCCGAGATGGGCGACTTCCTCGGCGCGAAGTTCCTGGTCGCCTTCACTCAGAGCGGCGACACCGTCCGCCGCCTCTCCCGCTACCGCTCACCCATCCCCCTCCTCGCCTTCACCCCCGAGCCGGCGACCCGCTCCCAGCTGAACCTCACCTGGGGCGTGGAGACCTTCCTCGGCCCCATGGTCGACTCCACGGACGAGATGGTCGCCCAGGTCGACGAGGAGCTGCTACGGATCGGCCGCTGCCAGAAAGGCGACCTCGTCATCATCACCGCCGGCTCCCCGCCCGGCGTCTCCGGCTCGACCAATCTGGTGCGGGTGCACCACATCGGCGAGGCGGACTTGCGGTAGGGGGCTGATCCGGGCCGGGGTACGGAGTGCTGGGCGCGCTTCAGTACTTCGGCCCGATGTGGGTGTCCATGAGGGCGACGGAGGCGCGCTTGGCGACGGAGATGTTCCAGGCATTCGACCGCTTCCACTCGACGCCTAACTGGTCGAGCGTGTCGGTGTAAAGCCCCCGGATGTCGGCGGACTTGTTGGTGAAGAAGTACCTCGGATACTCGTACCGCTTCCGCACCCCGCCAACGTCCTTCACGGTCCAGTTGGTGATCCGGCAGCCGTCGGAGTGCACGAGCCCTCGGACGAACTCCCACGGATTCGCCTCGACGATCTCGAGTTGCCAGGGTTCGAGGGCGATCGGCCGCTCGTGCTTCTTCCCCGGCCCGTGCTGAGGGAACAGACACGGCCAGTGCTTGCTGTAGCCGGTCACCATGACGCATCCCTGCCGCTGAACGCGGCACACGCTGTTATCGGGCCGCACAGCCCGCACCGCCGCCGCACAGGCGTCAATGAGGCCCGGCCAGGCATCCGCGCATGCGATGCGAAGGAAGTACGCGCCCTTCTTGAGGCGACTGACGCAGCCGTCGCCGAGGTACAGGCCGAGCAGGTAGGCGTAGGCGGCGGGCTCCTCCGGCAGCCGCGGCTCGGGTGCGCATCTGGGACATGCGTCGCCCCGGGAGGCCCAGGAGAGAGGCTCGATCCGGATCTGCCATGCACGAATCGCGGCACGGGATATCCCGGTCTGCTTGCTTACGGAATTGAGGCTCCGGCCCTGGTCGACGAGAGCAAGGGCTCGCTTGCGCGTTTCGAAGTCGTACACACCATCGAGCGTGGCTGGTGATGGGGTGCGTGTTGCCCGTTCGAAGAGGTGTTCACTTCATAGAGTGAAGGGCAGCGATTCTGCTGTGACCTTGGAATCGAAGGAAAAGTGCCCCGGGTCGGACTCGAACCGACACTGTATGGGTTTTGAATCCATTGCCTCATGCCAATTGGGCTACCGGGGCTTGCGGTTTCGAAGGTCACCAACGACCCGCTGCGCGTCCACCTTACCGCAGCTAGGTAGGCTCGTGTTGCCCGACCGGTTAAGGAGCGAGGAGCACATTGAGCACCACTGACGCCCCCGACGCGCAGTCGCACGTCCCCCCGCACACCACTCGCGTGGTCATCGCCGAGGACGAGGCCCTCATCCGCCTCGACCTCAAGGAGATGCTCGAGGAGGAGGGGTACTCCGTCGTGGGCGAGGCGGGCGATGGTGAGACGGCCGTCGCGCTCGCTCAGGAGCACCGTCCCGACCTGGTGATTCTCGATGTGAAAATGCCGGTCCTCGACGGGATCTCCGCCGCCGAGCGGATCGCCGCCGACCGTATCGCCCCGGTCCTCATGCTCACCGCGTTCTCGCAGCGCGAACTCGTCGAGCGGGCCCGGGACGCGGGGGCGATGGCGTATCTGGTGAAGCCGTTCAGCAAGAGCGATGTTGTTCCGGCCATCGAGATGGCCGTCTCCCGGTTCACGGAGCTGAAGACGCTGGAGAAGGAGGTCGCCGACCTCGCCCAGCGCCTGGAGACCCGCAAGCTCGTCGACCGCGCCAAGAGCATTCTGCAGACGCAGTACGGGCTGACCGAGCCTGCCGCGTTCCGCTGGATCCAGAAGACCTCGATGGACCGCCGGCTGTCCATGCAGCAGGTGGCCGAGGCGGTCATCGAGGACGCGGCGGAGAAGAAGCAGCAGCAGTAGCGAGCCGGAGGCTGCCGACTCGTCGAGAGAAGACGGATGAGGGCCTGTCCGTACCGCCACGGTACGGACAGGCCCTCAGCTGTGTTGGGCGGATATGGGCGTCAGTCCTCGCCCAAGTATGCCTTTCGCACCGACTCGTCGTGCAGCAGCTCCGAGCCCGTCCCCGACAGCACGATCTTGCCGATCTCCATCACATGGCCCTGGTCGGCGAGGGACAGGGCGGCCTGGGCGTTCTGCTCCACGAGCAGGATCGTGGTGCCCTGGGCCTTCAGTTCGGCGATGGTCTGCATGATCTTCTGCATCATGATCGGGGAGAGGCCCATGGAGGGCTCGTCGAGCATGAGCAGCTTGGGGCGGGACATCAGGGCGCGGCCCATGGCGAGCATCTGCTGCTCGCCGCCGGACAGGGTGCCCGCGGCCTGGGAGCGGCGCTCGCCGAGGATGGGGAAGAGGTCGTACGCCTTCTGTGTGTCGGCGGCGATGCCGTCGGCGTCCTTGCGCAGGAACGCGCCGAGTTGAAGGTTCTCGGCGATGGTCAGGCGCGGGAAGATGTGCCGGCCCTCGGGGGAGTGGGCCAGGCCCAGGGCGACGATCTTGTGGGCGGGGACCCCGGCCAGCGGTTTGCCCTCAAAGCGGATGGCGCCGCCGAGTGGCTGGAGGAGGCCCGACAGGGTGCGCAGGGTGGTGGTCTTGCCCGCTCCGTTGGTGCCGATGAGGGTGACGACCCGGCCTTCTTCGACGGTGAACGAGATGCCCTTGACGGCCTCGATCTTGCCGTAGGCGACGCGCAGGTCCTCGACCTCGAGCAGTGCGGTCACTGTCCGTCCTCCGTACGTGCTGTGGTGCTCTTCGGGGTCCCGCTCGGCCCGGTGTCCTGCTGCGCCTCGGCCGCTTCGGCCTCGGCCGCCTCGACCTCGGCGACCTCGTCGTCGCCCGGCGCGCCCTCGAAGGGGGTGCCGATGTAGGCGGCGATGACGCGCTCGTCGCTCTGGACGACGTCAGGGGTGCCCTCGATGAGCTTCTGGCCCTGGACGAGCACGGTGACCCGGTCGCAGAGGTTGAAGATGAAGCGCATGTCGTGCTCGATGACGAGGACGGCGGTGCCCTGGTCCCGGATGGCGAAGACCAGTTCCTCGGTGGCCCGGGTCTCCTGCGGGTTCATACCGGCGGTGGGCTCGTCGAGGAGGAGCAGGCCGGGGTCGCTGGCCAGGGCCCGGGCGATCTCCAGCTTGCGCTGTTCGCCGTAGGGGAGGTTGCGGGAGAGGTGGTCGGCCTTGTCGGCGAGGCCGGTGAACTCCAGCAGCTCCATGGCGCGTTCCTTGGAGGCGGCTTCGGCGCGTTTGAAACCGGGGCCGCGCAGAAGGGCCGACCACAGGCCCTCCTTGGTGCGGGTGTGGCGGCCGACGAGCACGTTTTCCAGGACGGTCATGTTGGCGAAGAGCCGGATGTTCTGGAAGGTGCGGGCGACACCCGCCTGGGTGACCAGGTGGGGCTTGGGCGGCAGGATGTCGCCCTGGTAGGTGACGTTGCCCTCGGTGGGGACGTACAGCCCGGTCAGGCAGTTGAAGAAGGTGGTCTTGCCGGCGCCGTTGGGGCCGATGAGGCCGACGATCTCACCGGAGTTCACGGTGAGGTCGACGGAGCGTACGGCGGTCAGTCCGCCGAAGCGCATGGTCACGCCGCTGGCGCTGAGCACGGGAGAGGTGGTGGTCGTCATGTCTGTCACGCCTCCGCCTTGGTGACGCCGACGGCGTTGCCGGAGAGCTGGGGCTGGTCGGGGGCGTCGAGCTGGTCCGTCTCGTGGTATTCGAGCTGCTGACGCCGGTTGGGGATGATCCCTTCGGGGCGGAAGCGCATGATGAGGATGAGCGCGATGCCGAAGGCGAGGAGCTGGTAGTCCTGGAAGAATTCCAGCTTCTTGGGGATCAGGAACAGGAGCGTGGCGCCGAGGAGGGGGCCGCCGATCGTGCCCATGCCGCCGAGGATGACCGCGGCGAGCAGGAAGGTGGAGTTGGGGGGCACGGGCCCGGCGAAGACGTACTGTTCGGGCACCACGGTGGTCTGGACGTGCGCCCAGACGGTGCCGGCCACGCCGGCGAGGGTGGCGCCGAGGGCGAAGGCGATGAGCTTGACGCGGAAGCCGTTGATGCCCATGGCGGTGGCGGCGGTCTCGTCCTCGCGGATGGCGACCCAGGCGCGGCCGATGCGGGAGTTGCCGGCGCGGCTGAAGACGAGCACGACGACGACCGTCACCAGCAGCATCAGCAGGAAATAGTTGGCGTTCGAGTCGAGCGTGCGGCCGAGGACGGTGTGATCTTCGTCGAAGTTGAAGCCGAAGATCTCCAGCGGGGGGATGTTGGGGATGCCGTTGGGGCCGTTGGTGACGGACGGACCGGAGACGCCGTCCATGTTCTGCATCGCGAGGCGGAAGATCTCCCCGAAACCGAGGGTGACGATGGCGAGGTAGTCGCCGCGCAGCCGCAGGGTGGGGGCGCCGATGACGACGCCGAAGATCAGGGAGACGACGGCACCCGCGATGACGGCGGCCCAGAAGGGGAAGTGGACGTCGAGGGTGGAGGAGGTGGACCCGGATACCAGGGCGGCGGTGTAGGCGCCGACGCCGAGGAAGGCGACATAGCCGAGGTCGAGGAGGCCGGCCAGGCCGACCACGATGTTCAGGCCGAGGGCGACGGTCGCGAAGATGAGGATGTTGACGCCGAGCTCGGTGTAGCTGGCCTTGTCCTGGGTGAACGGGAAGGCCACCGCGGTCACCAGGGCCGCGAGGAGGGTGACGGAACGGTACTTCGCGGTGAGCGCGCTCATGCGGGCGACGATCCCGGCCTTGAAGAGGGCCGCGGCGGCGAATCCCACGGCGATCAGATAGCCGAGGAACGGCTCGGGGTGGTCCGGGTCGGTCTGGATGCCGTAGTTGACGACGTAGAGCCCGATCGCGAAGACGGCGGCGATGATCAGGATCTCGGCCCAGGAGGGCAGCTCCGCCGGGCGCTTGAGCGGCCGGGTGTCGTTCGGGAGCAGGAGGGCCGCGAGGGGGATCGCGCTGCCGATGGCGGCGACCCAGGCGCCGGGCTCCCAGTTGGCCAGGCCGCCGAGGTCGACGGCGATGGCGATGACGGTGAACCAGGTGGTGGCGAACGTGCCGAGGGCCATGAGCCGCAGGGCCTGGGTGGAGCCGGCGGGGGTGAGCCAGCGCAGCCCGCGCAGGTCCATGGCGGCGAGCGCGAAGACAGTGGTGAGCAGGCCCAGCACCAGGGTGAGGATCTGCAGGCCACCGGGGTAGCCGTTGAAGGTGAGGTCGCCGGGGAACTCGTCGGTCCAGGTCCAGGCGAGGAAAGTGGAGACGACGGAGGCGAGGCCGCCGACGGCGGTGATCGCGCGCAGCATGGTGGCGCGTCCGCCCGTGTCGGTGCTCTCACCCGTGGTCTTGCTGGTGTCGGTGCTCATATGTGGTCCCTCCTCACGCCCGGTCCGCTACGCGTTCGCCGAGCAGGCCCTGTGGCCTGACCAGCAGGACGACGATGAGCAGGGTGAAGGCCCAGACGTCCTTCCAGGTGCCACCGCCGAGCTGCTCCATGCCCGGGATGTCCTGGATGTATTTGATGGCCAGGGCTTCGGCGATGCCGAGGACGACTCCGCCGAGCATGGCGCCGTAGATGTTGCCGATGCCGCCGAGTACGGCGGCGGTGAAGGCTTTGAGGCCGGCGATGAAGCCCATCTCGAAGTTGACCTGGCCGTACTTCAGCCCGTGGGCCACCGCGGCGACGGCGGCGAACGCACCGCCGATGGCGAAGGCCATCACGATGATGCGGTCGGTGTTGATGCCCATCAGCTTGGCGGTGTCGGGGTCCTGCGCGGTGGCCTGCATGGCGCGTCCGGCCCGGCTCTTGGAGACGAACAGGCCCAGGGCGAGCATGCACAGCGGAGCGGCTATGAGGAGGAAGACATCGCCCCGCTGGATGTGCAGGTTGCTGAAGATCTCCAGGGACTTGCCCTCGAACTGCGGGAAGCTGCGCGACTTCTTGGCGTCCGGGTAGAAGGCCCATACGGCTTGCTGCAGCGCGATGGACAGGCCGATCGCGGTGATCAGCGGGGCGAGCCTGGGCCCTCCGCGCAGTGGCCGGTAGGCGAACCGCTCGGCGGCGGTGGCGATGGCCACTGAGGCGACGATGCCGCCGATGATCATGAGGGGCAGGGCCAGGGAGAGCGCGGTGCCGCTGGGGAGCCAGAGGTAGATGGTGAGGGCTCCGAAGCCACCGATCATGAAGATCTCGCCATGGGCGAAGTTGATGAGCTGGACAATGCCGTAGACCATGGTGTACCCGATGGCGATCAAGCCGTAGAGGGCGCCAAGGGTCAGGCCGTTGACCAGCGTTTGCGGCAGTTCGTGCACCGCAGGGCCTCCGATGAGCGTGTCGGATATGACGCCGCGCGGGGGCGCTGTTGCGCCTCCGCGCGGCTGGGGGGTGATGGTGCGGGGCAGTCCTGGGGTCAGTCGTTGAAGGTCCGGCTCGTCGCGTCCGTCCAGGCGCCCTTGACGACCTTGTAGACCGTCAGCTGCTTGTTGGTGGTGTCGCCGAACTCGTCGAAGGAGACCTTGCCGGTCACGCCGTCGAAGGAGACCTTGTTCAGGGCTTCGGTGATCTTGGCGCGGGCGTCGTCGGGCAGCTTGCCGCCGTTGTCGTTCACCACGGCCTTGACGGCCTGGATGATCGCCCAGCCGGCGTCGTAGGAGTAGCCGCCGTAGGCCGCGTAGGGGTCCTTGTAGCCCTGGGCCGCGTAGTCCTTGACGAAGGTCTTGGCGGAGGGCAGCTTCTCGACGGGGTAGCCGACGGAGGTGGCGTAGTCGCCGTCGTTGCTGGTGCCCGAGGCCTTGATGAAGGCGGGGTCGTAGATGCCGTCGCCGCCCATGATCGGGACGTCGGCCCCGGCCTGCTTGACCTGGTCGGACAGGAGGCCGCCCTCGGGGTACTGGCCGCCGAAGTAGACGGAGTCGGCGCCGGTGGACTTGACCTTGTCGGCGATGCCGGAGAAGTCGGTCTCCTTGACGGTCAGGTGGTCGGTGCCGACGACCTTGCCGCCGAGGCGCTTGAACTCCTGGGCGAAGATCTTGGAGAGGCCGGCGCCGTAGGTCTGCTTGTCGTCGACGACGAAGACCTTCCGCTTCTTGGCGTCCTTGTAGTAGTACTGCGCGGCGAAGCGGCCCTGGATGACGTCGGTGGTCGCGGTGCGGAAGTAGGTCTTGAACGGGCGGGTCTTCTTGCCCGAAGGCCAGTCGGGGCCCTGGCTGAGGTCCGGGCTGGTGTTCGCGGGGGAGACCTGTGCCAGGTCGGCCTTGGCGAACACGCCCTGCATGGACTGGGAGACGCCGGAGTTCAGCGGGCCGACCATGGCCACGATCTCGTCGTCGTCGACCATCGAGGTGGCGTTCGTCTTGCCGGACGAGGGCACGGCCTTGTCGTCGAAGTCCTTGATCTTGAAGGTGACGCCGGGCACCTCGTTGTTCTTGTTGGCCACCTTGGTGGCGAGGTCGACCGAGTTCTTGATGCCCTGGCCGAGGGCGGACAAGGAGCCGGTCAGCGGGGCGTCGACACCGATGACGACGGTGGTCTTCTTGTTGTCGCCGTCGCTGTTGTCGCTCTTGTCGCGCGACCCACAGGCGCTGAGGGTGAGTGCGCCCGCGGTGATCGCGGTCGTGATGATGAGCAAGGAACGGTGTCGCACGAGGAATCCTTTCCCTGGCCGGCCCCCTACTTCTGGGTGCCGTGTCCTCGCCGGAGGTCTGAAACGGCCGTCGGATGTTGGGTTAACACCCGACGACGTGGTGACTGGCTGTGACTCTAGGCGCGTCACGCAGCGGGGGGCAGAGGTGCAGGCCATGATGTGACTGTCTTGTTATGCCATGAGTAACCAAGGCGTGTTCGTGTAGCGGAACGTAAGGGATGAATGGGGCGTATGGCGGTAATCCATATGGTCCGGATACTGAGAATCTGCAGTTCCGCTAAGCAGTGTGAGGGGCTGGAGATGGATGTGCGGACCGACGTGCGATCATGTGCATGAAAAGATCAACACTACAGGTCTACGTCTAAGTCAATACCTAGTCTCGCATTGCGTGAATGTTACGGAGTGTTACGCCCGACGGTCATGACGGCGGGCGCCAGTTCTCCGAGCTGTGGGTGGCACCGCGCTCGTCCGTGCAGCGCCGCAGGGTCTCCTGCCTGATCAGCTCTTTGGCGGCGGCGGTGCCGCGCCGCCTGCGCGCCGCGCGCGCGGCGTGCACGATGTCGTCGTAGATCTCGTACTGCTGGTTGGACATCCCCTTCTGCTCCCAGTCGAGCCCGGCCCATCTGCTGCCCAGCAGGTCCTGCTCGGCCCAGTACGAGATGAGGTCGAAGCACAGCTGGACCGGTGAAGCCGCCGGGGCGGTGGGGGTGTCGCTGTCTCTTATACACATCTGACGCTGCCGACG
>NZ_MUNE01000723.1 GCF_002154605.1 Streptomyces milbemycinicus
TCTTTGACAGCTCGCCTACGGGCGCGAACCGCACCGGGAGCGCGGTCAGCCCGCGTTGGTACATCCCCGGGCGCCACTCCAGCTTCTCGGCGTCGACGGCGAGCTCGATGTCCGGGATCCGGTCCAGCAGCTTCTCGATGGCCGCGGTCGCGATCAGCCGCCCCTGGTTGCGGCCGGAGCAGGTGTGCGGCCCGGCGCTGAAGGCCAGGTGGGCCCGGTTCCCCTGCTTGTGCTGGGAGGAGTCGAGCGCATCCTGGTTGCCGCCGGCGAAGCTGATGATCACGGGCTCGCCCGCGCGCAGCCGGGTCCCGCTGACCGTGACGTCCCGCAGCGGGAAGTGCACCGCCAGATTTGACAGCGGCGGGTCGGTCCACAACACCTCGTCCAGGGCGTCCTCGACGAGCATGCCCCCGCCCGCCAGGTCCCCCGCGAAACGCTCATCGGTCAGCAGCACCCGCAGGGCGTTGCTGATCAGGCTGGGCACCGGTTCGCTGCCCATGCCCATCATCAGCAGCAGCTGCTCGACCATCTCCTCGTCGTTCAGCCGCGCCGGGTGGGCGATCAGCCAGGAGGTGACGTCCGGCCCCGGCTCCCTCCGCTTGAGCTCGATCAGGGCCCGCATCGTCGCATCGATCTCCTGGGCCGCGGCCATCGGGTCCCGCCCGTCCAGCAGCCCCGCCATGGCCGCGAACAGCCGGTCCGCGATGTCCTTCGGGCAGCCGAACAACTCGCCGACCGCCAACATCGACACCAGCTGGCAGTATTCGGGGATCAGATCGGCCTCGCCCGCGGCGGCGAACTGGTCGATCAGCGAGTCGGCTATGCGCTCCACATAGCCGCGCAGCGCCCCCAGGTCGATCCGGCTCATGCTGTCGTCGATGGCGCTGCGCAGCCGCCGGTGCGCCTCCCCGTCCACCCAGCCGGCCTGGGCCCGGGGCTTGATCAGCTGTGCGGCGTGGGTGGCCTCGGGCACCCGGCCCTCAGTCATCGCCCGCCAGTTCCGCGCGTCCTTGGAGAACGTCTCGGGCCGCCGCATGATCTCCAGCGCCGTCTCGTAACCGACGCACAGCACGGCCGTGACGCCCGGCTCGATCTCCACCGGCGCGAGCGGGCCGTGGGTCTCGCGCAGCCGCTTGTAGACGGCGTACGGATCCTGGAAGAACTCGGGCGTGTAAAGCGGCTCGGCTCCGGTGCCGGTGCCGGTGCCGGTGCCGCCGGCGTGCGCCGGGCAGCCTGGCGGGGGAACGGCAGTCGGCTGGGCGACCGATTCGTAAGGCTGGCTCACAGTGCTCCTGGCTTCTGTCTTCGGTGCAGGCCGACAGCGCGAGGGCATCGAGCTCAGGGCTCGCGGGGGATCGCCAAGATCCACTCCCATCGCGCGCAGGTAGGCTAGCGCGAGACGGACGGGATGCACCCCGGCCTTCCACGAACAGGCACAGGAACTGCGCACAGGAGTACGCAGAACCTTAGTACTCGGAACCACGAGCGGCGTCCGGCAGTCCCGGCACAGCCCCTCCGGCTCAGCCCCTCCGGCTCAGCCCCGCCGGGTCAGCAGCCAGGGCTCCACGACCCCCAGCCCACGCACCGGCCGCTGCCAGGTGGGCTGGAGGGCGAAGCGGTACGAGGGCGGCTCCTCGCCCTCCTTCTCCGCGGCGGCCGCCTCCTCTGCGGCCTGGGCCTCCGACACCGGGGCCGCCCGCAGCCGCCCCAGCTCCTCCGCGAACGCGCCGTCCACCAGGACCGCGTTCTTGGGGGCTATGGAGGTCAGCCGGCTGGCCAGGTTCACCGTCGTCCCGAAGACGTCGCCCATCCTGGTCGTAACGGTGCCGAAGGCCATCCCGACCCGCAGCTCGGGCATCGTCTCGTCGTGGGTCAGCGTCTCGATCAGCCGCAGTCCGATCTCGGCGGCGATGCTCGCGTCGTCCGCCGCGTACAGCACCTCGTCGCCCAGGGTCTTGATCAGCCGCCCGCCGTGCGCGGCCACCAGGTCGGCGGCCGTGGTCTCGAACGCCTCGACCAGCTCGCCGAGCTCCTCCTCCTCCAGCCGCCGGGTCAGCCGGGTGAAGCTCACCAGGTCCGCGAAGCCCACCGCCAGCCGCCGGTCGACCATCTCCGCGTCGTCCGCCGCCTGCACCACGCGGCCGGTCGCGGCCGCCAGCTGCCGCCGGTAGACGTAGACCAGGAACTCCTCCAGCTCCGGCAGCAACAGCTCCACCAGCGGGTAGGCGATCTCGGTGCGCGTCATCCCGGTCTCATGCGGCTCGGTGAGCCCTTCCAGGAAGGAGTCGATCTGCCAGTCGGCCAGTCGGGCCGTGGTCTGTCCCGTCGACCGCGCCACCTGGATGGCCATCGGCTCGCTCAGCAGCCCGGCCTCCACCAGACCGGCCAGCCGCCGCAGCGCCAGCACGTCGGCCTCGGTGAGCGCCTTGGCCTGGCCGATGTCGGCGAAGCCCATGGCCCGCCAGAAGCGGGTGGCCAGCTCCACGGACACCCCTGCGCTGCGGGCCGCCTGGAAGGGGGTGTACTGCCGCTCGGCCCCGAGGATCAGCTGCTCGAGCCGTAGCGAGAGCGGGTCGAGCTCGATCTCACCGGCACCGACCGCGATGTCCTCGCCGGCCGCGATGTCCTCGCCGGCCGCGGTGTCTTCATCGACCGCGGTGGCCTCGTCGACGACCGCCCGCTCGCCGGAAGCCGCCCGCTCGCCGGCCGTGGTCTCCCCGCCGGCCATCGCCTCGCCGGCCATCGCCTCGTCGACCGTCGCCTCGTCGCCGACCGCGTCCCGGGCCCCGGCCTCCGGAGCCGCGCCGGAATCCATGTCGTCGGCGGTCACCGGCGGCCCCCTGTCCGATCCCTGCGCACTGCCCTTCCGTTCCCTCTTCCGGTTCGGTTCCGGCCCACGGCCGCCCCGAACTGGGCGGACCGCCACAACGATACGTCAGGTGTGCCCTAGCTCACTCTCCCCTGCGAAGCTGGGAAAACTCTTTGCTCAGGGGCGCAAAAATTCTCGCGATCTCTGCTTTCCGGCTACCCGAGGAGCTATGACGCGGGGCGCAGATGCACGATGTCCCCGGCGGAGACCGGCTCCTGTACGCCGCCCTCCGTGGCGAGCACCAACCGCCCGTCGCCGTCGATCGCGACGGCCTCGCCGACGCGCTCCCCGCCGCCGGGCAGTTCGGCGCGCACCCTACGGCCCAGGGTGGCGCACCCGGCCGCGTACGTCTCCTGCAGCCCGCACGGCCCGGGGTCGCCCTCGAACCGGCGCCACTCCCCGTACCACTCCTCGATCGACCGCAGCACCGCGCGCAGCAGCGGGTCCCGGTCGGTGGAGACGGCGCCCGCGAGCGCCAGCGACCCGGCCGTGGGCACGGGCAGCTCGTCGGCGTGCAGCGAGATGTTCAGGCCGACGCCGATGACCACCGCGTCGCCGGTCCGCTCGGCCAGGATCCCGCCGAACTTCCGCTCCTCCCCGCCGACCGTCACCAGCAGGTCATTGGGCCACTTCAGCGCGGTGTCCACGCCCGCCGTCCGGGAGAGCGCCCCGGCGGCGGCGACCCCGGCGAGCAGCGGCAGCCACCCCCACCGCTCGGTGGGCACCCCGGCGGCGCCCGGCCGCAGCAGCACCGAGAAGAACAGCCCGGAGCGGGGCGGGGCGGTCCAGGTGCGGTCCAGCCGGCCGCGCCCGGCGGTCTGCTCCTCGGCGATGAGCACCGCGCCCTCCGGGGCCCCGGCGACCGCCCGGGTGACCAGGTCGGTGTTGGTCGAGCCGGTCGCCTGCACCACGTCGAGCTCGGTCCACAGCCTGCCGGGACGCACCAGCGCGCGCCGCAGCGCGGTGGCGACCAGCGGGGGACGTTCCAGATCGGACCAGCGGCCGCCGGGGCCGCCCGGGGTTCCCGGGCTCCCCGGGGTGTCAGAAGGAGGCTTCATGCGAGTCAGCCTAAGAGCTATCCCGTATTGGTATTGATGTTCGGGGTAGTGCGGGGTGCGGTCGTGTCGTTCCGGCGTGGGCCTTGGGCCGCTTGGTTGCGGGTCGGGTCTCATCCGGGGTTGCCACGGCGCGGGTTCCCGCGTTTCGCCGAGCAGAGGCCCGTTGCCCGGGGAGGTGTGTCCCGGGGCCGTGGGCTGCCGCGTGGGTCCGGCCAGAAGGTGCGGACTTCGGTGCGGTTGACTCGGACAGGGCTTCTTGCAGCCCTGGGGTGAAGAGGATCTGGGCGGCCCGGGCGCGATCGTGGTCCAGGCGGGCGGTGGTGGGGTCGTCGGGGTCGGTGAGGGCGGTGAAGGCGGCCAGTGCCGCTGAGACCAGGTCCCGGTCCCCGCGCAGCCCGCAGCCACCGCCCGCGCTGTCGCAGTGGTGGACCCGTTCGCGCAGGGACTTGGGGACACGGGCGCCGCACAGGCAGTGCTGGGACAGGGCGGTGGTGAAGGTGGAGGCCCGGTGCAGGCGTCCGCCGGCGGCTTGGCATTCGGCGGCCAGCGCGGTGATGAGGCGGCCGGGGGTGGTGGCGGTGCAGGCTCTGCCCCACAGGCGGAACCAGGTGCGGATGTCGCAGTCCTCGACGGCCAGGTGCGGGCCATGGTCGGCGACCACGGCGGCGGCGATCCGCCGCGCCCGGTGGTCTCTGGCTTCGGCCTCACCGGCGGCGCCCATCGCGTGCCGGGCCCGCAGAGTGCGATAGCTGTTGCTGAGCTGATCGCGACGGTATGCCTGGGCGGGTGTTCCGGCGGTGGTTGTGCAGCGGGGCCCGGCCGGGGTGGCGGTAGTCCTGGGCGGTAGCCCTGCGATGCGCCGGCGCTCATCGCGGGCATGCTGACGCCGGGAGGGGCCGTACTGGTGCGGGTTGGTGGTGCGGCGGGAGCGGTCCAGGGCACGCTGGCGACCTTTGGCTTTGCGGCGCTGCACGGTCAGTGTGTGCCGCTCGGCATCGGTGAGGGTGATCTTGTCGGCGCGGACGTCCCCGTCGGTGGGGTCGCCGGTGGCGGGGAAGGAGACCACAGCGAGGTTGGAGACATTGCCGTCCACCCCGCCGACCCTGCCCAGGGCGGCGGCCTGCTCGCGGCGTGCGCGGGTGGCCGGGGAGACGTATCCGGGAGTGAGGACCAGCAGGTGGGCCTCATACGTCCAGCCGCCGGGGGCGGCGGCGTCGCGGCGGCGGACCAGGTCGACCTTGTGCCACAGTTCCGGGCGGTCCAGGTAGTGCGCCAGGTAGGGCCACCGCCCGGCCCCCTGAGGCAGCCGCACCGGCAGGATCAGGTCCCCGTCGCGGCTGCTCGGGCCGCCGGCGAAGACCACGGCCAGCGCTCCTGTGTGATCGTACCAGCTCGCCGCCCGGGTGCGGGGACGCCCTCGGTCGTCTGCGGTGCCGGTGGGGATGCGGCCGGTGGGGCGGGGCGGCGCAGGCATCCGACGGGGCTGGGCCAGCACCGGGGTGCCCGGGGGCAGCGCCGTCGCCTGCACAAGGGTGGTGATGTGACCGGGAAGGGCCGGGTGCCGGAAGGTGTCGAGGTGACCGGCCAGGGTCCCGTGCAGGCGGAAGGTTTCCCAGGTGCGGTCTTTGGTGTGGGAGCGGGCCCGGCCGGGGATGCGGGTGTACTCCCACCACGTCCCGGGTCTGGGGCGTCCGGCCCGCCACCCGGCGGCGTCGGGGTGCAGGTGCCGAGCCACCCCAGCCCACACCTCATCCGCCTGGTGCATCGCCAGCGCCTTGGAAACATGATCGCGCAGCCAGACCGAGCGTTCCACATGCGCAGACGCCCGGCGCTCCAGCCCGGTACGCGACATGCCCAGCTCGGCCCGCCATGCCTTCGGATCGCTCGCGCGGCGCACCTCACCGGACCAGTAGGCATCCACCACCGCCCGCGCGTCGCGTTGCAGGGTCTGCTTGACCTGCCACACCGCCGCAAACAGCAACTCCACCCGGTGCCGGGTGGCCGGGTCGTCGACGACCAGCGGCAGTCGGATCATCGACACCGCAGCGTCCTCCTCCCGCCGCCACGGCTCGGCCCGGTTCGGCCCTCGAAACCGCCGACCCTCCCGAGGACCAGGACCAGGACCAGGACCAGACTGCTGCGGCAACATCACTGTCCCCTCCTCCCAGGCCAACGTGCAGCGTCAGGCATAACACCGGTTCGTCAGTTCGGGTTACGGTCTGATGTATGCCTCTTCGTCCGGCCTCCTGTCCGAGTGCCGAACCGGAGCCCGGGCAGGCTGGTCCAGTCCGTGGATGAAGACGCTGATCACCCGGTGTTGCACCGCCGCCCCGACCACGGCCGGGGTCACCCGCCCATCCGGTGACAGCGGATACCGGGGCAGGGAGGTGTGGCCAACGACGCAGTGCCCACATGCAGTCCCGCCGATACGCTACGAGCCAGTAGCCCAGCCGGCGCAAGCACCCTTGTCCCGCCCGCCAACCCCCGTTTCAGGGCCTGATCCAATAAGCCCCCGAGGACGAGCAGGAGCCGCATCCCGATGTCCGAGCCTGAGATCTCCTCCGAGATTCCCGATCGTCACACCACCGCGGGCAAGCTCGCGGATCTCCAGCGCCGCATTGACGAGGCCACGCACGCGGGCTCGGCGCGAGCGGTGGAGAAGCAGCACGCCAAGGGCAAGCTGACCGCGCGCGAGCGGATCGGCCTGCTCCTCGACGAGGGCTCGTTCACCGAACTCGACGAGTTCGCGCGGCACCGCTCGACCAACTTCGGGATCGAGAAGAACCGCCCGTACGGCGACGGCGTGGTGACCGGCTACGGCACGGTGGACGGCCGTCCGGTCTGCGTCTACTCCCAGGACTTCACGATCTTCGGCGGCTCGCTCGGCGAGGTCTACGGCGAGAAGATCGTCAAGGTCATGGACTTCGCCCTGAAGACCGGCTGTCCGATCATCGGCATCAACGACGGCGGCGGCGCCCGGATCCAGGAGGGCGTGGTCGCGCTCGGCCTGTTCGCCGAGATTTTCCGGCGAAACGTTCACGCATCGGGTGTCATCCCGCAGATCAGCCTGATCGTCGGGCCCTGCGCGGGCGGGGCCGTCTACTCCCCCGCGATCACCGACTTCACGGTGATGGTCGACCAGACCTCGCATATGTTCATCACCGGACCGGATGTGATCAAGACGGTCACCGGCGAGGACGTGGGTTTCGAGGCGCTGGGCGGCGCCCGTACGCACAACACCACCTCGGGCGTCGCCCACTACATGGCCGCCGACGAGAAGGACGCCTTCGAGTACGTCAAGGCGCTGCTGTCCTACCTCCCGTCCAACAACCTCTCCGAGCCCCCGGCCTTCCCCGACGACGCCGACCTGGAGGTCAGCGACGAGGACCGGGAGCTGGACGAGCTGATCCCGGACTCGGCGAACCAGCCGTACGACATGCACAAGGCGATCGAGCACGTCCTGGACGACGGCGAGTTCCTGGAGACCCAGCCGCTCTTCGCGCCGAACATCATCACCGGCTTCGGACGGGTCGAGGGCCACCCGGTGGGCATCGTCGCCAACCAGCCGCTGCAGTTCGCGGGCTGCCTCGACATCGACGCCTCCGAGAAGGCCGCCCGCTTCGTGCGCACCTGCGACGCCTTCAACGTCCCGGTCCTGACCTTCGTGGACGTGCCCGGCTTCCTGCCCGGCACCGACCAGGAGTACAACGGCATCATCCGGCGCGGCGCCAAGCTGATCTACGCCTACGCGGAGGCGACCGTCCCGCTGATCACGGTCATCACCCGCAAGGCCTTCGGCGGCGCGTACGACGTCATGGGCTCCAAGCACCTGGGCGCGGACCTCAACCTGGCCTGGCCGACCGCCCAGATCGCGGTCATGGGCGCCCAGGGCGCGGTCAACATCCTGCACCGGCGGACCATCGCGGCCGCCGACGACCCCGAGGCGACCCGCGCCGAGCTGATCGCCGACTACGAGGACATGCTCCTCAACCCGTACATCGCCGCCGAGCGCGGCTACGTCGACGCGGTGATCATGCCGTCCGACACCCGCCGCCATATCGTCCGGGGCCTGCGCTCGCTCCGTAACAAGCGCGAGAGCCTGCCCCCCAAGAAGCACGGCAACATCCCGCTGTAGGCAACATCCCCCATCCCTCCCCAGGAAGGGCTGTTTCCATGATCAAGATCGTACGGGGCAATCCCACCCCAGAGGAGCTGGCCGCCGCGCTCGCGGTGGTCCAAGCGCGCGCGGCGGCCTCTGCGGCCGCCGCGCAGGGCGAGGGCACACCACCGGAGTGGTCCGACCCGGCCCGCACCGTCCCCGCCCGCCGGGTGCCACACCCGGGGCCGCGGGCGTGGCGTACGACGTACTGGCCGAGCTGAGGCGGCCCTCGCGGCCTCACCAAGTCATCGCTTTCGCGGCGGCACCTTTTTCGCAACTGCACCTTTTTCGCGACTGCACCTTTTCGCGAAAATAGTCCCTTCCGCCCGCGGCGCCTGAGTACGCGTACTCAGGCGCCACGGCCATGGGATGGCGCAGGATCGAGTGCATGCTGTGGTCCGATCCGCCCGATGAGCCGCCGGAGGAGCTGCGGCGGGCCCAGGACATGCTCCGCCGCGCGGGCACGGTGCTCGCGGTGGCGACCCTGACCCTGATGGTGCTGCTGAGCCTGCGGCCGTGATCTGCTGCGGTGACCGGCGGCCGGCCCCGGTCCGTGACCGGCGGCCGAGGCTGTTCGAACTGGGCTTCAATTGATCACAACCCCTCCCAAACAGTCACCGGCCCCTCTCAACTCGTTCGACCCAGCACACGATCACCGTCTGTGAAGATCCCTGGTCGCGGCCACGCGTTCACCACAACGGCCACCGACGGACACAGCTGAACACATCGCATGCTCCGGACCTATGAGCTGACATCAGGTCGTATGTGTTGTAGCTACTTTCGCGTGCCGTATACCGAGCAATACGGTTACAAGCGGCACGGGGGGCTCAAAATGCACATGACTCTCGTGTCTGTTCTGCCCCGAAAGGGCCTCGACCGAGGAGTGTGCATCGTGCGCAAATCCCTGAGAATCACGAGAGCGGCAGTGAGCGCCGCAGCCGCCGTGGCGGCCGTCGTGCTGGTCACCTCGCCAGCCGGCGCCACCAGCGCGTCCAGCCAGTGGCGGATCCCGGGCGGCGACCTGTGGGAGGTCAACGCCTGGCACTGCGCGACCTACTGGGACACCTGTGACTGGACCGCCTCTGCCAAGCTGCTGGGCAACAGCCCGGCCAACGCCATATGGATCAACAACCGCACGGAGCTGGAGGCCCACGGTCCCAACGTGTCCATCGAGATCTCCAAGGAGCCCAAGGCAACGCTGACCATGGTCAGCGAGTCCATGGGCCAGGTCACCTGGACCAACAACAACGCCTGGATCGCGGACAACAGCGGAACCATGGACCCCAGTTGGTCGACGGTCTACGTCTCGACCCGTAGCTGCGGCTCAGGCCAGGTCACGCCCGACATCTTCGTGTCGGAGAAGTGCGTGTACGCCGGGGCCTTCTGACCCACGGCCGGCCGACTGCCGGGCCGGCCGTCATCCGGCCCGGCAGCCCTTTCCCCGTACCCACATCGGAGAGTTGCGACGCCGCCATGAGCTTCCGCATGTCCTCGCCGCCGCGCCGCTCGGCCGCGCTCACCGCCGGCGCACTGGCCGTCGCACTGGCCGCCGCCCTGCTGGCGGGCTGCCAGTCGGCCGCGTCCGACAGCGGCGAGCGCCGGCCGGTGACCGAAGAGCTGTCAATCCTGATCAGCGCTCAGAACCAGCTGTACTACCCGCCCTTCCTGCGCGAGGAGCCCACCGGGCCACAGGACAATGCCTACGCCCAGCGCACCCGCGCGCTCCTGGGCACCCCGCCCCGGCTCGACCTGAACCACAAGACCGCGGAATTCCTCCGCCAGGATGCGCTGGGCTCCTCCCCGCTGTGGGGACGCGGCTGGCTGGCCCCGCTCGCCGCGTCGGGCGCCGACGGGCTGCTGAACGACCGCGACGCCGCCGACGTACGCCGGATGCGCACCGCCGACGGCTGGTACCGCACCCCGCTGCCCCCGCGCGCCGCCCGCTCCCAGCCCACCGAACCGGCCGGGCAACAGGCCAAAAACGCCTACCGGGCCGCGGCCACCGCCACCGCGCTGGAGATCCTGCGCGCCCACGGCGGCATCACCGAGGCCGACCGGCGGGCCACCTTGCCCTGGCTGCGCAAGGCCGCGGCACACCCGGGCACCCTGAGCGAGTCGGCGGACCTCGCACAGGCCTTGCGCCTGCTGAACGCCCCCGTCCCGGCCCGGCTCGCCGCCGTCACCCCGCCGAAGGCCGCCGAATTCACCTCCCTGGGAGGGAAAGAGCGGTACCAGGCACTGCTGGACGCCTACCAGTACGCCCGGCTGCGGGAGTCGGCCGGCCAGAAGGCCGAGCTCGACCCCGAGGTGTGGGGCACCGTCCTCAGCCGCAACGCCGCCACCTTCAGCTACCCCGACCTCTACTACGCCACCTTCGTCGCCAAGGCCGCGGGCGCCCCAGCCGCCGCCCTCGACAAGGCGCGCGACCGGATCCGGGCGAACACCCTGCCCGGCGGCGCGGTCCGCGACCCCGGCGGCTACCTCGGCAGCCCCGAAGCCTCCTTCTACGCCCTCCTGCTGCGTGGGCTCGCCGGCGAGCCCACCCACGACGACCGCCTCGCCAAGGCCCTGGGCAAAGTGGCCTCCGACCCCCGCGCGGCGGGCGACCCCGCCACCCGGCTGACCACCGCCGCGGCCGCCGGCCTCGCGGGCGCGGGCAGGCGGGCCACCTCCGCCGCGTCCGCGCTGTGCCGGTCGGCCCAGGTGGTGCCCCGTACGGTCACCGCGCACAGCGCCGAGAAGTGGGCTCGCACCGCCCTCGCCTGCGACCGGGCCGGCGCCCCCGCCCAGGCCCCGCGGACCACGCCCTGGCCCCTGAACGACGCCGAACGCGTCACCGCCGCCGCCACCCTCGCCACCGGGCTCGCCGACACCGGCCAGCCGCCGCGCCCGGCCCGCTGGGTCACCGCGCACCAGCTGCGCCCGTGGGCGACCGACCCCAAGCGGCTGGGCTCGGTCAGCGGCTACGCCACGGTGGTACGCGCCTACCTGCTCGCGGGAGGGAAGGCCGACGCGCCCTTACGCGAGGCCGTGGCCCGCGGCATCGACGCCCGGCGCGGCTGCCCCCGACTACCGAGCCTGTACCAGGCCGACGCGGAGGGCGGCTGCGACCTCAAGGCGACGTGGCACGTATGGCAGCTGAAGAAACAGCTCAAGGAGCAGAACGGAACGCAGGAGCCGAAGCAGAACGGAACGCAGGGCGGAAAACAGAACCCCGCCGAGACCGACCACCGGCAGGAGGCAGACGGGTGACCCCGGTGAACCCCCTCCCCCAGCCGCCCGAGGCGCGCGCCGTCCACAAGTCCTTCGCGCTGCGCGACCACCGCGTCGATGTACTGCGCGGCGCCGACCTGTGCCCGGCCCCCGGCCGGATCACCGCCTTGGTCGGCCACTCGGGCTCCGGCAAGACGACCCTGCTGCAGATCCTCGGCCTGCTGTTGCCTCCCGACTCCGGCTCCGTACGGATCGAGGAGCGGGACGTCTGGCAGCTGAGCGACAACGAACGCGCCGATCTGCGCCGCCGCCGCATCGGCTTCGTCTTCCAGACCGCCAATCTGCTGCCGCAGCACTCCGCCCTGCGCAATGTCGCGCTCCCCCGCCCCGGCGACGCGCACCACGCCCGCCGCGCCGCGCGGGAGCTGCTGGACCGGGTCGGCCTGGCCGGGCGGGCCGACCACCGTCCCGGCGAGCTGTCCGCCGGGGAGCAGCAGCGCGTCGCCCTCGCCCGCGCGCTGGTCAACGGCGCGGGGACGGTGCTGGCCGACGAACCCACCGGCAATCTGGACGCCGACAACGAACGGCGGATGCTGCGGCTGTTCCGCGAGACCGCCGACGAGGGGCGGGCCGTGCTGCTGGTGACGCACAGCCCCGCGGTCGCGGACGTCGCCGACACCGTCCTGAGCGTGACCGACGGCCGCGTGATCCCCGAGCCCCATAACAGCCCATCGCCGGAGGCCCGGCCATGACCTTCTACCGCCTCGCCGCCGCCAACGTGCGCTCCATGTGGCGGCGTTTCGTCGGCCTGGTCGCCCTGCTGGCCATCGCCGTCGCCGTCTGCGTCACCGCCTTCGCGGTCTCCGGCCGCGCGCAGGAAGCCGCCGACCGGCGCGTCCAGGAAGGCACCGCCAACCGCAGCGTCACCGTCGAGCGCCTGACCGGCCGCCACGGCGCCAAGCCGCTGACCGGCACGGCGGTGCGCCGGCTCGCGGACATCCGGCACGTGGCCTCCGTACAGCCGCGCGCCCAGGTCTCCTTCGGCTACAAGGGCCCCGGAGCGCCGGGCGCCCTGCTGTACGCGACCACCGCCCGCCCCGCCCTCAAGCCGCCGGTCACCCGCTCCGTACGCTCCGGGCTCTTCCCGCTGCGTCCGGGAGAAATCGTGCTGCCCGAACGCGCCCAGGGGAACGACCTCTCCGCGCTGCTCGGCAAGAAGATCACCGTCCAGACCACCCACGCCGAAGGCGCCGGCCAGGGCCGGGGGGCCGCCGCGCACATCCGCGTCGTCGGCCTCTTCCAGCCCAGCTGGCAGCTGGACGGCCCGGACGCGGCCTACGCCGACGACACCACGGTCGTGCGCTGGGCCGCCGCCAAGGCCGGTGTTCCGGCGGACCAGTACGTACGCACGGTCGGCTACGACCGGATCACCGTCGTGGCCGACTCCGCCGACCACGTCGGCAAGGTGCTCCACTCCGTCCAGGCCAAGGGCTATTCCGCGGCCAGCCTTCAGCAGGAGATGACCGCGCTGCCCGGGGTCCTGAAGCTGATCCGCGCCACAGGCCGGATCCTCCTCGTCGTGCTCGGCCTGCTCGCCCTCATCGGCGCGCTGGTGGTCACCGGCGCGCTGGCCAGGCAGCGGGTGCGCGAGATCGGCATCCTCAAGGCGGTCGGCTTCCGCACCCGGTCCGTACTGGCGATGCTGATCACCGAGATGGCCGTCGTCGGAGCGTGCGGCGCCGCGCTCGGCGCCGCCCTCGGTGCGGCAGGCGCGGCCGCGACCGCCGCCGGCCTGCGCGACCGCCCCGACCTCGGCCCCTACCTGGCGGACCGAATCCCCCTGCCCGGCGCCACCGCGCTCTGCGGGGTCCTGCTGCTCACCATCGCCGTCACCGTCCTCGGCGCCTACCTCCCGGCCCACCGCGCGGCCCGCCTCCCCCCGGCGGACGCGGTCCGCGAGTGGTGACGGGGGTACGCCCCCGGCGGCCTGCCGGGGCTGTCCCGAGCCGGGGGCAGGGGGCCTCCTCCGGTTTGAGAAGGGGCGGGGTGGGGGCACGGGCCGCCGCCTACCCTGGGCGCATGACTGACACGCAGCGCACCCTCATCCTCGCCTCCGCCTCCCCCGCCCGCCGGGCCCTGCTGCGCCAGGCCGGGCTGGCCTTCGAGGTGATCGTCAGCGGCGTGGACGAGGACGCGCTGGATGCCGACACCCCCGCCGAGCTGGCGCGCATACTGGCCGAGGCCAAGGCGGGTGCCGTGGCCGCGCTTCCGGAGGCGGCCGGGGCACTGGTCGTCGGCTGCGACTCGGTGCTGGAGCTCGACGGGCAGGCGCTCGGCAAGCCCGCGGACGCCGAGGAGGCCACCGCCCGCTGGAAGTCCATGCGCGGCCGCTCCGGCGTACTGCGGACCGGGCACTGCCTGATCGACACGGTGACCGGCCGCCGCACCTCCGACACCGCCTCCACCACGGTCCACTTCGGCGAGCCGACCGACGCCGAGATCGCGGCGTACGTCGCCACCGGCGAACCCCTGCACGTGGCGGGCGCGTTCACGCTCGACGGGCGCTCGGCGCCCTTCGTCGACGGCATCGAGGGCGACTCGGGCAACGTCATCGGGCTGTCCCTGCCGCTGCTGCGCCGGCTCCTGGCCGAGCTGGGCGTGAGCATCACCGACCTGTGGGCCGACGCCGGGCAGTGACCCCGGGCAGTGACGCCGGGCAGTGACCCCGGGCCGCATCCCCGGACGGGCAGAACGCCGGCGGCCCTCAGCCCCCTCGGGGCAGCCCCGCGGGTCAGCCCCTCACACCGGATCCGGATGCGGCGCGTCCCCGCCCGCGGCGCCCCGGGCCCCCGTGGTGCCCGGGGCGGCGGCGTCGGGCTCGGCCGCGCCCGCCGACTCGTCGTACGACAGGAGACTCAGCACGATCAGGCCGAGCATCACCATCATCAGCGCGAAGGCCGTCCAGCCGACCAGGCCGACCACGAAGGCGCCCACCAGGCCGTGCACCACCGCGCAGGTGATGAGCAGAATGCGGGCCACACGCCCGGGGGCGCGGTCCCGTACAGCGGCGCGCAGCAGCACCAGGGCGCACAGCAGCAGGTAGAGGCCGAAGAGCCCGCCCGCGACCCATGTGCCGATCGACATCGCGTCCGTGTCGAGGCCGGCCAGGGACATCTGCTGTCTGTCGACCACGAGGCCCAGGATCCAGTTGAGCAGCGCTATCCCGGCCGCCTCCACGATCAGCATCACGGCCGTCACCACGGCCACGGGTCTGCGCGCCACCCCGCCCACCTCTTCCGCTGCACCGGTTCGGGGCCGTCCCTCCGAGAAGGTTCGACGTCGAAGGTTCGACATCGCGAACGCTACTAACGGGTAAGCCCCCCGGCAAGGGGTCGTGAACGCACTTGTACGACCGGAACGCCGCGGCAAAGTTTCCGCCCGCCGTTCGTAGGGATTCCACAAAGAAACGCACCGGACCGCCGCTCCGTCCACCGGTGAACCCGGCCACAACGCGAACCGCCCTGGGGCCCGAAAAACCGGGCGTACCGTGGAACGACGGGGGATTCGGCTGCCTCTTCTCGGCAGGGTTCACGCTCCGTGTGGTCAACCTCACGCCCGAGTTCTTCTCGGCTTGGGGTGTCGCCAGTACCTAAACTCGGCTTGTTTCAAGGAGGGAGCCATCGTGCGCAAGGTGCTCATCGCCAATCGT
>NZ_MUNE01000724.1 GCF_002154605.1 Streptomyces milbemycinicus
ACCGTCAGCAGCGGCGCGCCGACCGGCAGTTCGGTGCCCTCCTCGCCGAAGCGGGCGGTCACCACCCCGCCGTACGGGCAGGGCACATCCACCAGCGCCTTGGCGGTCTCGACCTCCACGACCGGCTGGTCGACCGCGACGACCTCGCCGACCTCCACCAGCCAGCGCACGATCTCCGCCCCGGTGAGCCCTTCGCCCAGATCGGGCAGGGTGAACTCGCGCACCTCCGCCATCACACCGCCCTCCCCTCGGTCCACTCCGACTCCCACTGCAGCCGGGCCACCGCGTCGAGCACCCGGTCCACGCCGGGCAGATGGTGCCGCTCCAGCATCGGCGGCGGGTAGGGGATGTCGAATCCGGCGACGCGCAGCACCGGCGCCTCCAGGTGGTGGAAGCAGCGCTCGGTGATCCGGGCGGCGATCTCCCCGCCGGGGCCGCCGAAGCCCGTGGACTCGTGGACGACGACGGCCCGTCCGGTCCGGCGGACGGAGGCGCATACCGTCTCGTCGTCGAAGGGCACCAGCGACCGCAGATCGACGACCTCCAGGTCCCAGCCCTCGGCCGAGGCCGCTTCGGCGGCCTCCAGACAGACGGGCACCGAGGGCCCGTACGAGATGAGGGTGGCGGTCCGCCCGCCGGTGGCCGGGCGCCGCACCACGGCGCGGCCGATGGGGGCGACCTCTTCGGGGTGGTCGGGGGACCACTCGGCCTTGGACCAGTAGAGCCGTTTGGGTTCGAGGAAGACGACCGGGTCGTCGGAGGCGATGGCGGCGCGCAGCAGCCCGTATGCGTCGGCGACGGTGGCCGGGGCGACCACATGGAGGCCGGGCGTGGCCATGTAGTAAGCCTCGGAGGAGTCGCTGTGGTGCTCCACGCCCCCGATGCCGCCGCCGTAGGGCACCCGCACGGTGATGGGCATCGGCAGAGCGCCGCGGGTGCGGTTGCGCATCCGGGAGACATGGCTGACAAGCTGCTCGAAGGACGGGTACGCGAAGGCGTCGAACTGCATCTCGACGACGGGCCGCAGCCCGTACATGGCCATGCCGACGGCGGTGCCGAGGATGCCTGCCTCCGCGAGCGGGGTGTCCGTACAGCGGTCGTCGCCGAACTCCTTGGCGAGCCCGTCGGTGATCCGGAAGACGCCGCCCAGCGTGCCGACGTCCTCGCCGAGGACGTGCACGGCCGGGTCGGCGGCCATCGCGTCGCGCAGTGCGCGGCCCAGGGCCTGGGCCATGGTGGCGGGCTTGACCGCGGTCGTCGTCATCGCTCGCCCTCCTCCGCGGCGAGCTCCGCGCGCAGTGCGTCCGCCTGCTCGCGCAGCTGGCCGGTCTTCTCGGCGTAGACGTCCTCGAAGAGGTCCATCGGGTCCAGGGCCGGGTCCTGGTGCATCCGCGTCCGCAGATCGGCGGCCATCCGCTCGGCGGCGTCGCGCGCGGACTGTACGGCCTGGTCGTCGAGCAGGCCGCGGTCGCGCATCGCTTCCTCCAGCAGGGTGATGGGGTCGTGGGCGCGCCAGGCCTCCACCTCGGCGTCGGAGCGGTAGCGGGTGGCGTCGTCGGCGTTGGTGTGGGCCTCGAGGCGGTAGGTGACGGCTTCCACCAGCGTGGGGCCGCCGCCCGCGCGTGCCCGGCGGACGGCCTCGCCCAGGACCTGGTGCACGGCCACCGCGTCGTTTCCGTCGACCAGTCGGCCGGGCATGCCGTATCCGACGGCCTTATGGGCGAGGGAGGGGGCGGCGGTCTGCTTGGCGAGCGGGACGGAGATCGCGAAGCCGTTGTTCTGGATGAGGAAGACGACAGGGGCCCGCCACACCGCCGCGAAGTTCAGCGCCTCATGAAAGTCGCCCTCGCTGGTGCCGCCGTCGCCGACCAGGGCAAGCGCCACCACGTCGTCGCCCTTGAGGCGGGCGGCGTGCGCCAGGCCGACCGCGTGCGGCAGCTGGGTGGCCAGCGGGGTGCACAGCGGGGCCACCCGGTGGTCGCGCGGGTCGTAGCCGGAGTGCCAGTCGCCGCGCAGCAGGGTGAGGGCGTGCACCGGGTCGAGCCCGCGGACGACGGCGGCCAGGGTGTCGCGGTAGCTGGGGAAGAGCCAGTCCTGCTCGCGCAGCACAAGACCGGCGGCGACCTGGCAGGCCTCCTGCCCGGTGGAGGAGGGATAGACGGCGAGCCGGCCCTGCCGCGTCAGGGCGGTGGCCTGCGTGTTGTACCGGCGGCCGCGCACCAGCTCTCCGTAGAGCCGGGTCAGCAGGGCGGGGTCGATATCGGCCGCGGCATCGGTGCCCAGCAGGCGGTACGGCTCGGCGTCGGGCAGCAGCGGCGCGGCGTCGACCCGCGGCTGCCATGCGGGCGGGGGAGTGGGCCGATAGGCACCGGGCTGCTCAAGGACCGTCATGGCACGACCTCCTGCGGGCAGAGAGCTGATGGGGCGGGCAGGCCCCTCCCTACCGATTGTTCGGTCGATGACGCATTTTGGCTACAGGCGGCCTCAGCCTGTGGACAAACGGTTCAGCAGGACATGAGATGTGGCCAGGACGTCCATGAAGGGGAGGCGGGGCGGTATGCCGGGCGAACAGATGGCCAATCCGGACGACAAGCCTCCCGCCCGTCCCCTGGACCCGATCGACCGCGACATCCTGCGCATGCTCCGGGCGGACGGCCGCGCCTCGATACGCTCCGTGGCCGAACGGGTACACGTCTCACGCGCCAATGCGTACGCCCGCATCAACCGCCTCATCGACGACGGGGTGATCCGCGGCTTCAGCGCCCGGGTGGACCAGGAGCGGGCCGGGCAGGGCGCGTCGGCGTACATCACGTTGAAGATCGTGCAGAACTCGTGGCGCACGGTCCGTGAACAGCTCAGGCGGCTTCCGGGCGCCGCTCATATCGCCCTGGTCAGCGGGGACTTCGATGTGCTGCTGCTGGTCCACACCGAGGACAACCGCTCACTGCGCGAGCTGGTCCTCACCCGCATCCAGGCCATACCTGAGGTGCTGAGCACGCGGACGCTGCTGGTCTTCGAGGAGACCGACCTCGACTCCGAGCTCTGATGTGCCCCACCGAGGCGAACCGAGCCTAAAAAAGGGGGCCAGTCAGATGCGCAGGCCCGCGAAGGCCGTGCGGACCACCGCGTCGGCCACCTCGTCCGCGGTCGCGGCGCCGCCCCGGCTCGGCCGGTACCACTCCACAATCGAATTGATCATGCCGAAGAGCAGCCGGGTCGCCAGCCGGGCGTCCACATCCGGCCGCAGGTCGCCATCCGCCACGGCCTGTTTGACCAGTTCGGCGACCTCGTGATCGAAATCCCGCCGCCGGGCCATGGCCCACCGCTCGGTGTCCGTGTTCCCGCGCACGCGCAGCAGCAGGGTGACGTACGGCAGCTCCGTCATCAGCACCTCGGTGGTGCGCCGGGTCACATGCTCCAGCCGTTCGACCGCCCGCCCGTCGCGCGCCTCCGGCTCCTGGAGGATGCCGAACAGCCCGTCGAGGGCGCGGCTTATGGCCAGCCGCAGCAGCTCTTCCTTGCCTTTGACGTGGTGGTAGATCGACGACTTGGAGATCCCGGCGGCGCGCGAAAGGTGCTCCATGGAGGTGCCGTCGTAGCCACGCTCGTTGAACACCTCCACGGCGACCGCGAGCAGCGATTCGGGGGTGTATGTGTCGCGCTTCGGCATGGTCATGATGAGAACTGTTCTTCTTTGGCGGCCGCGCGCCGCATCAGCGATTGGGACGGGGCATAGCGGCCGGTGGGATAGGCCTGGTGAAGATTCAACAGGATGTCGCGCACCCAGCGCGCACCGAGCTCGCTCCCCCAACGCAGCGGCCCAAGAGGGTAGTTCACGCCCAGCCGCATCGCGGTGTCGATGTCCTCCGGGCTCGCCACCTGGCGCGCGGCGGCGTCCATGGCGAAGTCGGCGAGCATCGCGACCGTACGGGCCACGATCATGCCGGGGACATCCTGGATGACGCTGACCTTCTTCCCGAGCGCCTGGAAGAGCCCGGTCGCGGCCCGCACGGCCTCGGGAGAGACGGTTTCGCCGGGGGCGAGGGCCATCCGGGTGGCGGTGCGGTAGTCCAGCGCCAGGTCGAACCAGATGCACGGGACGGGGGAACCGACGGTGGCCGACGAGCCGTCGGTGAGAGCCAGTCGGGTGCCGTCGGGCAGGGCGATGAAGCCTCCGGGCGGGGCGCCGGCGCCCGGGTCCTCCCGGGTGACCGTGATGCCCGCCTCCTCGATCAGCCGCGGCAGCTCGCCCGCCGGCCCCGATCCCGACCCCGGCCGTCCCATGTGGACCGCGACCATCGAAGGGGCCCGGCACGGCTCGGCGGTGTGCGGCTTCGGGGACGGCGCGCCCTCGGCGTAGTCGTACCAGCCCCGGCCCGCTTTGCGCCCGTACAGGCCCGCGTCGACGAGCCACCGCTGGGCGAGGGACGGGGTGAACTTCGGGTCGTGGAACATCGCGCCCCACACCGACCGGGTGACGGCCTCGTTCACGTCCTGTCCGATCAGGTCGGTCAGCTCGAACGGGCCCATCGCGAACCCGCCGCACTCGCGCAGCACGGCATCGACGGTGGCCGGGTCGGCGGCGCCCTCCTCGTGGACGCGAAGGGCCTCGGCGTAAAAGGGGCGGGCGATCCGATTGACGATGAAGCCGGGGGTGTCGGCGCAGCGCACCGGGGTCTTGCCCCAGGCCGCGACGGTTTCGTACGCCCGGTCGGCGGCGGCCTGGTCCGTGGCGAAGCCGCGGACCACCTCGACCAGCGGCAGCAGCGGTGCGGGGTTGAAGAAGTGCAGGCCCAGGAGGCGGCCGGGGCATCGCAGGGCGCCCGCGACGGCGGTGACGGACAGGGAGGAGGTGTTGGTGGCGAGCAGACAGCCGTCGGAGACGACCGATTCGAGGGCGGTGAACAGCTGCTGCTTGGCGCCGAGGTCCTCCAGGATCGCCTCGATCGCAAGCTCCGCGTCCGCGAGCCCGGCGAGCCCGGCGACCGGGGTGAGCCGGCCCAGGGCGGCGTCCCGGGCGGCGGGTGCGAGCCGTCCCTTGTCGACCAGCCGCTCCAGGCGGGCGGCGATGGCGTCGGCGGCCTGCGCGGCGCGGCCGGGAGCTGCGTCATAGAGCCGTACGGGGTGCCCGGCGACCAGCGCGACCTGCGCGATTCCCTGGCCCATGGTGCCGGTGCCGACCACGGCGACGGTGCCGGCGGGGTCGATCCTCCGGTCGATCGCAGTCATGCCGCTGATCCTCTCGGACGAAGTTATCCACAGGTGCGCCAGGCCCTCTTGTCCCGACCGATCGTTCGGTTACTCTAACTCTGTCGTCGTTCCCCGCTCAGCTCAATCCCAGCTCGACGAGGAGTTGGTCAGTCGTGACCGCCGGACTCACCACAGCGCAGTTGACCGAGCAGCACCGCCCCACCCTCGACCAGGCTCTGGAGGCCATCCGTACCCGTGCGTACTGGTCGCCGCACCCCGAGCACCCAAAGGCTTACGGAGGGGCCGACGCGAGCGGGCGGGAGAGCCTGAGCCCCGCCGAGGGCCAGGCGGCCTTCGACGAGCTCCGCGGCCGGCGCTTCGAGCTGGACCAGCCCGGTGCGGACGGCTGGACCGCCACCGAGACCTCGCCGTACGGCATCGAGCTGGGGGTGGAGTATCCGCACCCGGACATCGAGGTGCTGCTCCCGGCGATGCGGGCCGGGATGCCGGCCTGGCGGGACGCGGGTCCCGAGGCGCGCGCCATGGTCTGCCTGGAGATCCTGGCCCGGATCAGCGCCCGCTCGCATGAGTTCGCCCATACCGTCATGCACACCAGCGGTCAGGCATACATGATGGCGTTCCAGGCCGGCGGGCCGCACGCCCAGGACCGCGGCCTGGAGGCGGTGGCCTATGCCTTCGCCGAGCAGACGCGCACCCCCGCCGCGGCCGAGTGGACCAAGCCGCAGGGCAAGCGCGACCCGCTGCGGCTGCGCAAGACCTTCACGGCCGTCCCCCGCGGCATCGCCCTGGTCATCGGGTGCAACACGTTCCCGACGTGGAATGGCTACCCCGGCCTGTTCGCCTCCCTGGCCACGGGAAACGCGGTATTGGTCAAGCCGCACCCCCGGGCCGTGCTGCCGCTGGCCCTGACCGTCCGGGTGGCGCGCGAGGTGCTGCGGGAGGCCGGCTTCGACCCCAACCTGGTGGCCCTCGCCGCGGAGCAGCAGGACGAGGGCCTGGCCAAGGTCCTCGCCGTCCGCCCCGAGATCCGCGTCATCGACTACACGGGCTCCACCGCCTTCGGTGACTGGCTGGAGACCCATGCCCGCCAGGCCCAGGTCTTCACCGAGAAGGCCGGGGTCAACACGGTCGTGATCGACTCCACCGATGACTACCAGGGCATGCTGGACAATCTGGCCTTCTCCCTGTCCCTGTACTGCGGCCAGATGTGCACCACCCCGCAGAACCTGCTCATCCCCCGGGACGGCATCGCCACCGACGCCGGCCCCAAGTCGTACGACGAGGTGGTCGCCGATCTGGCGGCGGCCGTCGAGCGGCTGCTGGGCGACGACGCGCGGGCGAGCGCCCTGCTCGGCGCGATCGTGAACCCCGGGGTCAAGGAGCGGCTTGAGGCCGCCCCCGGCCTCGGC
>NZ_MUNE01000725.1 GCF_002154605.1 Streptomyces milbemycinicus
CACCCAGTCGCCCCTCCCGCCCTCGTCCGGCACGAACACGATCGGCCACCGGACCGGCCCGACGAAGTCCCCGGCCAAGACGCCGTCGCCGAGCGGTGGCTCGTCCCCGGACAAGCCGTCCAAGAAGCATCCCCCCAAGCACGCCGAGCCCGCCGGGGTCACCTGCACGGCCCGCTACAGCCTGGACAACCAGTGGCCCGACGGCTTCCAGGCGAAGGTCACCCTCACGCCCCGTAAGACGGTCCACGAATGGCGGCTGAGCTGGGAGTTCGAGAACGGGCAGCAGATCACCCAGATGTGGAACGGCGAATTCGTCCAGCACGGGGGCAAGGTGACCGTCACCCCGGCCGACTACAACGAGACCGCCCGGGGCGGCGAGGCCCTTGAGGTGGGCTTCCTCGGCTCCTGGGACGCAGGAAACGCCGCACCCACCGACCTCGCGCTCAACGGGCGCCGCTGCGACACGCGGTAGGCGGCACCGGCTTCCCCTCAGCACCGCCCCCGCAACGCACGTGTGGCGTGCACATGGTGT
>NZ_MUNE01000726.1 GCF_002154605.1 Streptomyces milbemycinicus
GAACAGCGGGAAGGCGTGGTACAGCTCGTGTCCCATACGGGGGCGTTGCGTGCCCTGCCCGGAACACACAAACGCCAGCTTCCCCGCACCGCTCGCCACGCCCCGTACGAGCCCGGTGTGCTCCTCACCGGCCCCCAGAGCTCCCAGCTCTTCGAGGAAGGCTTCGCGGTCGGGGCCCAGGAGTACGGCACGGTGGTCGAAGGCGGTACGGCCGGAGGCCAGGGCGTACCCGATATCAGCCAGCCCCACCTCGGGACGTGCCGCCAGATACGCGCGCAGCTGTGCTGCCTGTGCTTGTAGTGCCTGTTCGGACTTGGCCGACACGATCCACGGAAACGACCCGGACGAGACGTCCGCCGGATCGTTGTGCTCCTCCGGCGGTGCCTGTTCGAGGATGATGTGCGCGTTGGTGCCACTGACCCCGAAGGACGAGACCCCCGCACGCCGCGCACGACCCGTCTCCGGCCACGGCACCGCCTCGGTCAGCAGCCGCACCCCGCCCGAGGACCAGTCCACATGCGGCGACGGCTCCTGCACATGCAACGTCCGCGGCAACACCCCATACCGCATCGCCATCACCATCTTGATGACACCCGCAACCCCCGCCGCGGCCTGCGCATGCCCGATATTCGACTTCACCGACCCCAACCACAACGGGCCGTCCCCCACCCGTTCCTGACCGTAGGTCGCCAGCAACGCCTGCGCCTCGATCGGATCACCCAGCCGCGTCCCCGTACCGTGCCCCTCCACCACATCCACATCCGCCCCGCCAACCCGCGCACTGGCCAACGCCTGCCGGATCACCCGCTGCTG
>NZ_MUNE01000727.1 GCF_002154605.1 Streptomyces milbemycinicus
GTGTATAAGAGACAGATCATTCGTCATGTACAGATCCTGCCATCCTGGGCGATGAGTTTCCCCGCATCGGCCGGTCTTCCAGGGAGAACGCACCGAGAGGAGGTGGACGTTGACCGCTCATGACGAGACGCCGGCGCCCCGCGGCCCGGGTCCCGGACCCGCCGGCGGCCCTGGTGACCCTGCGGTGCACGCCCCGGCCGTACTGGTCCTGGACCCCACGGTCGGCCGCGCCGAGGTGCCCGGGCTGTGCGCGCGCCTGCGCGAGCTGGCGTCGCACGGCGCCGTGGCCGGTCCGGTCGTCGTGGACGTGGCCGCGGTGCGCGCCCCGGACCTGGCCGTACTGGAGGCGCTGGCCCGGCTGCAGCTCACCGCCCGGCGCCTGGGTAGCGGGATCCGGCTGCGCGGCGCAAGCGGCGAGCTGCGGGCCGCCCTCGCCCGATCGGGCCTGGACAGCGTGGTACCGACGGCGGGCCTACCGGGCGTCGACGGGGTCGAGGCGGGCGGGCAGGCCGAAGAGCGGGAAGAGGCGGGCGGTGTCCAGGAAGGAGTTGAGCGCGGTGACCCGGCCGGCTGACACCTCGATGACCTGGAGCGCCCAGGGCTCATGGCCGCCGTCCGAGGCGGGGCGGTACTGACCGAAGGCGGGCGAGCCGTTCGCCACCGTCGGGATCAGCCGTGAGCCGCAGCAGCCTATGCCCTTGCCCAGCAGCCACTGGCGGATATCGGCGTGGCCGCGCATCCACAGCGAGTACGGCGGCATCGACAGCGTCGCGTCCTCATGCAGCAGGGAGGTGAGGGAGTCCAGGTCGTAGCGCTCGAAGGCGTCCACGTAACGGGCCAGCAGGGCGCGCTGCTCCTCGTCCAGCGGCTGGACGGGGTCGGTGGCGCTGATTCCGCTCGCGGCGATGGTGGCCCGCGCGCGCTGCAGCGCGCTGTTGACCGACGCGACCGTGGTGTCCAGCAGCTCCGCGACCTCGGCGGCCTTCCAGGCCAGCACCTCGCGCAGGATCAGCACCGCCCGCTGCCGGGGCGCCAGATGCTGCAGCGCGGCGATGAACGCCAGCCGCACGGACTCCCGCTGGGCGGCCAGCTCGGCCGGATCTCCGTCCTCCGTCACGATGCGGCCGTCGGGGGCCGGCCCGACCCACGCGGTCTCCGGCAGGGGCGGACCCAGCGGCGACGAGGCCGTCGCCACGGCCGACAGGTCCATGGGCCGGGCGCGGCGCTGGCTGCCGCCCAGCATGTCCAGGCATACGTTGGTCGCGATGCGGTACAGCCACGACCGCAGCGCCGACCGGCCCTCGAACCGGTCGAAGCCCCGCCAGGCCCGCACCATGGTCTCCTGCACGGCGTCCTCGGCCTCGAACGCCGAGCCCAGCATCCGGTAGCAGTACCCGGTCAGCTCCACCCGGTGGCGCTCCAGCTGCGGCTCGACCGCGGCCGCGCTTTCCGTCGCCGTCACGTCACTCATCGCAAGGCTCCCTGTCGACCCTCCGGTTAACCCTTGGTCGCAAGGTAGCGGCTGGGTCTGACAATCCCCCGTCGCCAGGCCCGCCGCCGCCTTCCCTGCGGGCATACGGCACAGGTGAGACAGGCGCCGGGGGATGTGCGGGGCGCGTGAGGCTCAGCCGACGGGCCGGGCGCGGACCGTGGAGGAGTGCACCTGATGCCCGCCGCTGGCCAGCATCCGGACCTCGGCGCGGTCGCTTATCTCGGCCCGCACGATGCCGGTGTCATCCGCGTAGACGGGGTGCCCTCCCGGTCCGCTGCTGTCTGTACGGTGCACCACCACGACGTCCTCGGCCACGTCCTCGGCGGCCTGGGCCGCAGCGTCCGGATGCACGAAGATCAGCTCATATCTCTCACGACGCGCCATGACACGCCCTCCTGCCACGCCATCCCGACCCACTCCCCAAACCGGGACATTCAACACTATCGAACGGGCCCGAACGCGCAAGAGCGCAACTGGTCACAGGCTTCAGTTCCGGGATCCGTCAGCTCCGGGATTTGCCGCGCGGGGCGCGGGGCGGGCGCGGCAGCAGCAAGGCGGGGACGAGCGCCAGGGCACAGAAGGCCACGACCCACCAGAAGGTGTCCGCGAACGCCTCGGCGGGAGCACCCGGCCGCTCGGCCGTCCGGTGCGCCAGGATCGTGCCCAGGACCGCCGCGCCGACGGAGGCGCCCACGGTCTGGACCGTGGTGATGGCGCTGGTCGCGCGCGGGATCGCAGCCGGTTCGAGGCCGTGGTACGCGGCCGCCATCACCGGCACGGTGGCGGCGGCCGTGGCCAGGCCCCATACGAACAGCGCGGCGGACAGCAGCAGCTCGCTGGTGTCCGGGCCCATCCGGGCGCAGACCAGCGCGGCAGGCAGAGCGGCGGCGATCCCGGCCAGCACGACCGGGCGGGCGCCGACCCGGTCGGTCACCCTGCCCACCAGCGGCAGGGCGGCCATGGTGCCCAGGCTCTGCGGAATCAGCAGCAGCCCGGCGGTGAGCGCGCTGTGGTCGCGTACCTGCTGGTAGTAGAGCGGCATCAGGATCATGGCCCCGAAGATCGACATTCGGGAGAGGAAATTGAGCGCGGACGCGGCGGCGAAGGGCCGCCGGGCGAACAGTCGCGGGTCCACGACCGGCGTACCGCGGGTGCGCAGCGCGTGCAGCGTGAACGCGGCGAGCAGCACCGCTCCCGCGGCGGTGAACGGCACGCTGGTGCGGTAGAGGCCGTAGGTGAGCGCGGCGAGGGCCGGTGACAGCAGGGCGAGGCCCACCACGTCCGGCGACGACCCGGCGGCCGCGGGGCGGGGGGCGCGGGGAATGCCCCGCCAGGCCAACAGGGCGGCCAGCAGGCCGATCGGCACGTTGACGTAGAAGATCCATCGCCAGCCGGGGCCCTCCACCAGCAGTCCGCCCAGCGGCGGACCGGCGATCGGGGCCAACTGCGCGGGTATCGCCACGACGCTCATCACCCGGCCGCGCCGCTCGGGCCCGGCGGCCTGGGCCAGGATGGCCATGCTCAGCGGCACGATCATGCCACCGCCGACGCCCTGGAGCACCCGAAAGGCGATCAGGCTGCCCGCCGACCACGCGGTGCCGCACAGCGCCGACCCGGCCGTGAAGACCGTGAGCGCGAACAGCCAGACATTTTTGGCGCCGAAGCGTTCGACGGCCCAGCCGGTGACGGGGATGACCATGGCGATGGCCAGCAGATAGCCGGTGCTGACCCACTGGATCACGGCCACCGAGGCGTCGAAGTCACGGGCGAGACCGGCCAGCGCGACGGTGACCATGGTCATGTCGAGCATGGAGGTCAGCGCGCCGACGACGACGATCGCGGCCAGCCGGAGCAGCCCCGCGTCGAGCCGCGCGGGCGCGCCGCCGGGTCCGGCGGCCGATTCGGGTGAGTTGGGAGATACGGGAGGTTGGGACGATCGGTCACTCATGAAGAGGGAAACTACACGGTGCAGTGTAGCTCTGTACACTGCACCGTACAGTTCCCCGTCACGCACCGACCCGCCGCATCCGCGGCCCCAGATCAGGAGCGCCCATGCCCCGCCAGGCCCCTCTCCGCCAGGGCTCGCCCGAGAAGCGCGCCGCCATCGTCGCGGCCGCGCTGCGGATCTTCGTAAGCGAGGGGTATGCGCGCGCGAGCATGGACGCGATCGCCGCCGACGCGAAGGTCTCCAAACGCACCATCTACGACTACTTCGGTGACAAGGAACGCCTGTTCCTCGCGGTCATCGAGGAGACCGAGGCGGCGCAGGAGGAGGGCTTCCACGCGCTGCTCGAACGGACTTTGGACGGCGTCACCGCCACCTCCACCGTTGCGACCGCGCCGGGCACCGGCGGGCCGGGCCCCGGGGCAGCGGAGCTGGAGGCGGCGCTGATCGTGTTCGGCCGGGAGTTCGCGACCGCCGTTCTACGGTCGCCCGTGCGGGCGGCGCTGGTCCGGCTGATCAGCGCCGAGGCCGGCCACTTCCCCGCCCTGCGGCGCCGCGCGGGCTCGGTGGGCCACGCGCAGCAGGCCATTACCGAGCGGCTGGAGCGGTATGCGGAGGCCGGACTGCTCGACATCGCCGACCCGGTGGAAGCCGCCGAGTACTTCGGCCTCCTGGTCACCGGCCGGGTCAACAACCGCTCGCTGTTCGGCACCGTGGAGGTCGACGACGCGCTGATCGACGAGCTGGTGGCCGGCGGGGTGCGGTTCTTCCTGCGCGCGTACGCGCCCGGGCCCCGCCCTTGAGCCGGGATCCCGGGCCGAGCGACGCGCGCCCACGTCGACAGGGACCCTCAGCCGCCGGTCAGCCCGGCACGCGAGACCGGGCGAGAACGCGTCGCAGGCACAGCAGACTCGCGCGGCGATGGCCGGCTACGACCGGCGGCTGTTCGAGCGGGCGGGCGACGCCGTCGCGCGGTCCGCGGTCGATGTCTACGCGGCGCTGTGCAACATCGACGTCTACACCGTGCTCACCGGGGAACGCGGCTGGTCACCCGACCGGGTCGAGCGGTGGTGGGGCGAAGCGCCGGCCCGGGAACTGCTTGGCTGAGCCCCCTCTTCCGCCCTCGCCCACCCCCGCTTCAGGAGCCGTGAAAGCGGCGGTGCAGTTCGTGTACGCGCTCGGCGAGGACGGGGAACGGGCCCTCCACCACGGCGCCCGGGATGACCTCCTGGATGGGCAGGGCCCGTACGGGAGGGGCCGGGACCCCGAGGTCGGTGAGCCAGGCCGTCAGTTGCCCGGATGAGCTGGCGTACACGATGCGGCCCAGCCCGACCCAGCCGTGGGCCGCGGCACACATCGGGCAGTGCTCGCCCGAGGTGTAGACGGTGGCCGCGGCGCGCTCCTCGGGGGTCAGATGGGCCGCGGCCCAGCGTGCGATCTCGAACTCGGGGTGGCGGGTGTGGTCGCCGCCCGCCACATGGTTGTGATCCTCGAAGAGGACGGCCCCGTCCGCGGCGACGAGCACCGAACCGAACGGCTCGTCGCCCGCTTCCAGGGCCTCGGCCGCCAGCTCCACGCAGCGGCGCAGATGGCGCAGATCGGCGTCGTTCGCCATGGCGGCCTCCTCGGGAAGTGATCTTCACGGCATGCTAAAGCCTCGCCGCGCCCGAACGCATCCGCGGAAGAGGCCGGACCGTCCACGTAGGACACCGACCCATCCGCGTAAGAGGCCGGACAGGGCTCAGGAATAGTCCCTGCCCATCAGCCCGCCGAATTCGTCCGGGTCGGCGTCGAATCCCCGGATGCCCTCATGGAATTGCCACTCCCCCGAGTCGTTCCGGATGAATTCGGCAACGGTCGCGGCCTTGGCGCCCAGCGCCCCGACGAAACCGCTGTTCACGAGTTCGGTGATCCCGTCGGCTATCCGGAAGCTGCAGTTGGCCACGTCGCTGAAGGTCTTGGGACTGCTGCCCTGCTGGATGGCCACGCCCACGACCACCCGGGCGTAGGAGGGAGACAGCCGCTCCAGCTCCAAGGTCATGACCTCGTCGGCGCCGAGGCCCTGGCCGGTCTGGCTGTCCCGGTTGAGGGTGATGGTGCCGTCGGGCGACCGGCGGTCGAAGTGCACGAGGTAGGCCGGTTCGCCGTACGGGTCCGCCGCGGTGTAGGTCCCCGCGATGATGTCGAGATCGTGGGCCGGCTGCCCCAGCGGGCTGGGATCCCACTTGAGCGCCACCTGGACTTTGCTCTGGCCCTTGTTGATACCGGTCACCTGACTCCCCTTTCCGGAATTGATCCGAACAGAATTCCCTCGGACCCGGATCCTGCTGTCTCAATCCCGCGCACAGCAACGGAGTTGGGATTTTATCAGCGGCATCCGACAGGGAACGGCGGGACACGGGGAGACAAGGCGCTCGGGCCCGCAACGCCCGCCCCGCCCCGCACACCCGCACCAGGCGGGACCCGCCGGTACGCACAGGGCGCGCCGGTACGGGAATCAGTGACCGCCGCCGGCCGGGCTCCCCATCCGGCGAAGCTCGTGGCGCAGCCGTACCAGCTCGCCGTGGCCATCCGCCGAATATGACCCGGTCAACCGCCCCTTCTTGTAGAGCTTGAGCCGGTAAGGGATGGCGCCGGCCAACCGGAGCACGGCCACGAACGGGGCCAGCAGCAGCCGCAGAAGAAGTTCGGCCAGCCAGAAGGGCAGCATCACCGCGAAGACAAGCAGGAAGGGCAGGGCGATGATCGCGGAGATCGGGTCGTCGCCGAGACCGCTCGGGGCGTGCTCGAACGCTACCTCCGGTTTGACCCACCGCGGCCAGGCCAGCCTCTGCTGTCGTAGCCGCCACTTGGTTCCGGATTCATCTTTCCAGCGCACCCGGGCACCCTATATCCCACGCCCCGCCGGGCCGTGGCCGGGTCGTCCAGTCCCTTGGCCGAATCAGCCCGTTCATCGAATGGAAATCCACGGTTGACGCACGGATGGGGATTCTGCCCTTGTTTGTCGCGAGCGAACCATTCGCTCACATCGGCCGATTCGGCGTGATCACCGCCCCGGCGGGGGCTTCGCTCTTGACGTTCCATCAGGTCCGTCGTCTAATTTCATGCCTCGCGCCGCCCCGGGCGGAATTCCGAAGCCGTACCTTCGGGTCCACGTGCCGGGAATGATCTCCCTTTACCCCGCTCTGCCGATTCTTTCGGAGACGCCATGAGATCTGCTGACCGGCTCGGCGACCTCGTCCTCGGCATCACTCCCTTCGGGCGACCGGACGCCAGGCTCGCCGCCGCGGTCAGCCGCGCCGGAGGGCTCGGGATCCTGGACCTGGGAGCCGGGGACCGGCGGGCCCGGGAGGCGCTGGAGCGGCTTCGGGACTGGGCCCCCGGCGGCCGGTACGGAGTGCGGATCGGCCCCGGCTGCCGGCTGGCGCCCGCGGACTTGGCGGCGGCCCGCCCCGAGGCGGGGCCCCGGGACGGGGGCGTTGGCGCGGGTCCGGACACGGTGGTTCTCGCGGCGGACTCCCCCTGGACGGTGGCCGACGCCGTGGCAGTGGCCGACGCCGTGGGCCGCCACCGCGTCCTCGCCGAGGTCACCGACCTGGACGAGGCGCTGGATGCCGTACGAGCCGGGGCGCACGGCCTGATCGCCCGGGGTGGCGAGAGCGGTGGCCGGGTCGGGGCGCTCGGCACCTTCGTACTCCTGCAGCAGTTGCTCGCCGAGCCGGGGGTGTCCGTACGGGTGTGGGCCTGTGGCGGAATCGGCCTCCACACGGCCGCGGCGGCGGTCGTCGGCGGGGCGGCGGGCGTCGTGCTGGACACCCAACTGGCGCTGCTCACCGAGTCGGGGGTGCCCGAGGAGACGGCCGCCGCCCTCCGCTCCCTGGACGGCTCGGAGACCGCCGTGGTCGACAGCCGCCGGGTGCTGCGCCGCCGGGTGCGCGATGCGCGCGCCCGGCCGCTGCCCGTCGGTCAGGACGGCTTTCTGGCGGCGCGGTTCGCCGAGCAGTATGGCGATGTCGGCCGGACCGTACGCGCCGTGGCCGAAGCCGTACGGGATGCCGTACGGGACGACCGCGCCGCCTCCGCGCTGCGCCCGGGCTCGCCGATGAGCGTGGCGCTCGGCCCCCGGCTGCCGGTGGCACAGGGGCCGATGACCCGGGTCAGCGACCGGGCCGGGTTCGCCTCCGCGGTCGCCGGCGAGGGCGCCCTTCCGTTCCTCGCGCTCGCCCTCGCCGGGCGCGAACAGGCGCGCGCCATGCTGGTGGAGGCGGCGGCCGCGCTGGAGGGGCGGCCGTGGGGGGTGGGGGTGCTCGGCTTCGCGCCCGAGGAGATCAGACAGGCCCAACTCGAGGCCGTACGGGAGATCCGCCCCAGCCACGCGATCATCGCGGGCGGGCGGCCCGCCCAGGCCGAGGCGCTGGAGAAGGCCGGGATCGCCACCTTTCTGCACGTCCCTTCGCCTGGGCTGCTGAGGCAGTTCCTGCGGTCCGGCGCCCGTCGGTTCGTGTTCGAGGGCTCCGAGTGCGGCGGTCACGTCGGCCCGCGCCACAGCTTTCCGCTGTGGGAGGCCCAGATCGCGGTGATCGAGGACTTCCTGGACGAGGGGGACGGGGCCGCGGCCCCGATCGAGGTCTTCTTCGCGGGCGGCGTCCACGACGAGCGGTCCGCGGCGATGGTCGCCGCCCTCGCCGCCCCACTGACCCGGCGCGGTGTCCTGGTCGGCCTGCTGATGGGGACCGCGTATCTCTTCACCGAGGAGGCGGTGGCCCACGGCGCCGTCCAGCCGCTGTTCCAGCGCCAGGTGGTGGCCGCGCGGCGCACCGCGCTGCTGGAGACCGCTCCGGGGCACGCCACCCGCTGTGTCCCCAGCCCGTTCACCGAGGAGTTCGGCGCCGTCAGGGATCGGCTGCGCGCGGAGGGCGTCCCGGAGCGGCAGGTGTGGGAGCGGCTGGAGCGGCTGAACGTCGGCCGGCTGCGGATCGCGGGCAAGGGTGTCGAGCGCGGCCCGGGCGGCGAGTTGGTGGCGATCGGGGAGGAGCGCCAATATCAGGATGGCATGTTCATGGCAGGCGATGTGGCGGTACTGCGCTCGGCCACCACCACTGTCGCCGCCCTGCACCACTCCGTGGCCCCGGCCGCCGCGGACTTCTTCCGCCGCGCCGCGGCCGCGCTGCGCGAGCGCCTGGGCGTGGCCCCGCCCGGGCGGGGCGAG
>NZ_MUNE01000728.1 GCF_002154605.1 Streptomyces milbemycinicus
CCCCCGCACTCCGACGACGCAGTGAGGCAGAGAACCGCGATGAGAAGAGTCCTCCCCGCCCTCGCCCTGATATGCGCCACCGCCCTGACCGCCACCGCCTGCAGCGACGCGACCTCCGCGGGCGGTGACGACACGGGCGGCGCGGCCAAGACGAAGGTCGATCCCACCGCCCGGCTCGACGGCGTCAAGCTGACGATGTGGACCGCGCAGAACACGGTCAACGCCCCGAAGCAGGTCATCGAGGCGTTCGAGAAGGCCACCGGCGCCAAGGTCGAGACCCAGCCCATCCCCGACCCCTACGAGCAGAACGTGCCGACCAAGCTCGCCGCCGGCGACCGGCCGGACCTGATGTTCTGGCAGCCCAGCATCTCCACCCTCCCCTTCATCCAGCCGCAGCGGAATCTGCTCACCCTCGACGGAGAGCCCTGGGAGGCGAAGCTCGGCGACACCGAGCGGAGCCTGGGCATGATCGGCGGCAAGCGCTACGCCGCCATCGTCACCAGCCCCGCCATGCTCGGCGTCTACTACAACAAGG
>NZ_MUNE01000729.1:0-227 GCF_002154605.1 Streptomyces milbemycinicus
CGCTCGGCGACGCGCCCCTCACGCACCGTCACCTCGAAGGTCTCCGCACTGCAGGGCGCCGACCGGGCGGTGTCCACACCGCAGGTGGCCCGCACCCGGGACGCGCTGCCCCAGTCGGAGGTGTACGCCCCGATGCCGTCCACGGCCAACGCGTACTGGTTCAGCCCGCGCAGCGGCCGGGTGCCCCGCCCCTCCGCCGTCACTGTGCCGCGCAGCGTCAGCCGACC
>NZ_MUNE01000729.1:250-8170 GCF_002154605.1 Streptomyces milbemycinicus
TGATGTCGAAGAAGTCGCCGTTCACGGCGGCGACCGCGGAGCGCTCGGCGGCCATCGTGGAGACCCGGGCGCGCGAGGCGACCGCGTCGGGGTGGAGCAGGTCGAGCGAGACCCCAGGCTGCCGCAGATCGACGGTGAGCAGATGGCCCAGCGCCGTGCCGTGCGAGGTGGCCAGCGTGAACTGGCGGTACTCCACACCGGGCGCCAGGGTGGTGTGCTCCAGATACCGCGGCGCGGCGTGGAGGGTGGGCACGGAACCCGCCCCGGCCGGGCCCGCGCCGGCCAGTACACCCCAGGCGACGACGACCGCCACCGCCGCGCACGTCCTCCTGGTTCCCGTGCGCTTCTTCTTGGTTCTCGCGCGTCTCCTCACCGACACGGCGCACCTCCCGTCAACCACCGGACCAGGGCGCCCGCTTCGGGGTGCGCCGCGCGTGCCGCGGGAACGGTACGGAAATGGCTGGAGACCACCCGCGGAACTCTTCGCACGCCTCTGCCCAACCGGCCCACGCCGCCCGGATACTCACTGGCGTCCGTCGTGCAACCCCGGCCCCGAGCCGGGGCAAGAGCCGGGAGGCCCCCATGGTCCGCCGTACGCGCCGTGCCTTTGTCGTCACCCTCGGAGCAGCTGTGGCGGGCGGGATAGCCGCCCCCGCATACGCGAGTTCGGGCTCCGGCAGGGGCAAGCCGCCGCTGGCCAGAGCCCACGCCCACAACGACTACGAACACCCGCACCCGCTCACCGACGCGCTCTCCCACGGCTTCGGGAGCGTCGAGGCCGACATCTGGCTGGTGGACGGCCAGTTGCTGGTCGCTCATGACGCGGAGGACCTCGACCCCACCCGCACCCTGGAGTCGCTCTACCTCGACCCGCTGGCGCGGCGCGTCAAGCAGAACGGCGGCCGGGTCTACCGCGGCCACGACCTGACCCTGCAGCTGCTCATCGACATCAAGACCGCGGGCGAGCCCACCTACCTCGAACTCGCCAAGCGCCTGCGCCCCTATCACTCGATGCTGTCCACCGCCCACGGCGGCGTCGGCGGCCGGGTGCGCCGCTCCGCGGTGACCGCGGTCATCTCGGGCGACCGTGGCGCGCGGGCCCCCATGGAGGCCGAGCGGGTGCGCCGCGCCTTCTACGACGGGCGTCTGGAGGACCTGGGCAGCGGTGTGCCCGCCTCCTTCATCCCGCTCATCAGCAGCAACTGGACGCAGAGCTTCAGCTGGCTGGGCGCCGGTCAGATGCCGTCGGCCGAGCGCGAGAAGCTGCGCCAGATCGTGGGCTCCGCGCACGCCGACGGCCAGCGCGTCCGCTTCTGGGCCACCCCCGACGTGGCGGGCGCGGAGCGCGAGGCGCTGTGGCGCGAACTCCTGGCCGCCGACGTCGACTACATCAACACCGACGACCTGGCGGGCCTGGAGAACTTCCTGCGCGGCGCTCACTGACCCGCCCCGCGGACTCACGGCAGTCACTGGCAGATCGTATGATCACCACACGCGCCTCCGAGGGAGGCGCGTGTCGGCCAGTCGGGCGACAGCACTCACGACACGCCGAAGCAGCCGGGCCGCAGGGCTCAGCCGGGCCACAGGGTTCCCCCTCGACGCCTTACGCGCCGTCCTCCCTCAGCGCCGCCGGGTCGTCCAGGACCCCTTGCACCACCGAGCCCGCCGCGCCCAGCACCGGGCCGTCGGAGCCCAGCCGGGAGACGGTGACCACGTCCTGGCCCGGCCGGGCCGGATCCGTGAGCCGCTGCGCCAGCTCCCGCTCCAGGGCGGGCAGCAGCCAGGGCGCCAGCGGGGTGAGCGCCCCGCCCAGCACCACCTTCTGCGGGTCGAGCAGGTTCACCGTGCCCGCCAGGGCGATGCCCAGCGCCGCACCCGCGCCGCGCAGCGCGCGCCGCACCTTCTGGTCGCCGTCCGCCGCGCGCCGGGCCAGCAGGGCGATCCGGCTCCCGGGGGCCCGGTGCCCGTCGGCGGCCTGCTCCGCAGGGATGCCCCCGGCACGCAGCACGGCCTCCTCGCCCGCGTACTGCTCCAGACAGCCGCGCCCGCCGCATACGCACTCGGGGCCCTCGGGCCGCACCGGCACATGGCCCAGTTCGCCCGCGAATCCATGCGTCCCGCGCAGCAGCCGCCCGTCGATCACCACGGCCGCACCGATACCGATCTCGGCCGAGACATGCACGAAGTCACGCGGCGCGGGGTCGTGCCCGCCGAGCCACAGCTCCGCGAGCGCGCCCAAATTGGCCTCGTTGTCGACGGTCAGGGGCAGGCCAGGCAGCGCCTCGCGCAGCGCGGGGCCCACATCCACGCCCTCCCAGCCGAGGTTCGGCGCCCGCACCACGACGCAGGACTCGCGCGCCACCAGCCCCGGCACCGCCACCGCGAGCCCCACCGGCCGCAGCCCCTCGCCCTCCGCCTCCGCCGCGACACGCCGTACGAGCTCGGCGAGTCGCCCGAGCACGGGACCCGGCGCGCCGTCCCGGTTCGCCGACTCGACCTGGGCCCGTACCCGCACCCGCCTGCCGAGGTCCATCGCGCACACCGCCAGGTGGTCCACGCCTATCTCCGCGCCAAGGCCGGCCGGTCCGCGCTCGTTGAGCTGCAGCGCGCTGCCGGGACGGCCGACCGTACCCGGCCGGGACGGCCCGAGCTCCACCAGCAGCCCGTCCCGGGCCAGCTCGTCGACGAGGGTCGAGACGGCGGCCCGGGTCAGCCCGATCCGGGCCGCGACGGCGGCGCGGGACAGCGGGCCGTGCGCGGCCACGGCGTGCAGCACGAGGGAGAGGTTGCGTCTGCGCATCGCCTGCTGAGTGTTGGGCAGTGGCGCTGCCACCTGACGGTTCTCCTGTCTGTGCCGTTGGTCCTGGCGGTCCTGGACCCCGCGCCGTACCTCCGTGGCCCGGCTCCGACCTTACGGCGTGGAGCCGCGCAGCAACGCGTCGGCATCGGACAGGACCCCGCCCAGCCGCTCCAGCGCCACCTCGTCGCGCTTCACCGGCTCGTACGAGGGCCCCTCCGCCGTCTTCCAGCGCCGGGCCACCGCCGCCGGGTCCTCGCCCAGCAGCAGGCCCGCGGCCTGGGCGGCGGCGCCGAGCGCTACCAGCTCCTCGGCCCGGGGCACCTGGACGGGCCGGCCGCTGAGGCGGCGCACCGTCTCGCGCCACGCCGCGCCCTTGGCGCCGCCGCCGATGAGCAGCAGCGGAGCGTCGGGCGCGGCGTCCGCGTCCAGGACCCGGTCGAGCGCGGTGAGCAGCGCGAACACGGCCCCGTCGTAGGCGGCCTGGAGCAGCTGACCCGGCGTCGTGTCGTGGCGCAGCCCGTACAGCAGACCGGAGGCCAGCGGCAGGTCGGGGGTGCGCTCGCCGTCGAGGAACGGCAGCAGAACGGCCGAGCCGCCCTGCTCCACCGCCTCGCGCTCGCGGCCGAGCAGAGCGGCGATCCGGTCCACGGCCAGCGTGCAGTTGAGCGTGCAGGCCAGCGGCAGCCAGGCGTCGCGCGCGTCCGCGAACCCGGCGACCACCCCGGTGGGGTCGGCGGGGCGGCGCGCCGAGACGGCGTAGACGGTGCCGGAGGTGCCCAGGCTCAACACGGGCTGCCCGGGCCGCAGCCCGAGGCCGAGCGCCGCCGCCATGTTGTCGCCCGTGCCGGTGGCCACCAGGGCGCCGTCGGGCAGCGGCAGGTCCGGGAGGTGCCGTACGGTCCCGGCCGCCTCGCCGTGCCGCAGCACGCGCGGCAGCAGGTCGGGGGAGAGGCCGACACGCTCCAGGATGTCCCCGTCGTACGACTCGCTCGCCGACGCCCACCAGCCGGTGCCGGAGGCGTCGCCGCGGTCGGTCGTGCCCTGGCCGGTGAGCCGTTCGGTGAGGTAGTCGTGGGGGAGCCGGACGGCGGCGGTGGCCCGCGCGGCCTCGGGTTCGGTCTCCTTCAGCCAGGCCCACTTGGTGACGGTGAAGGCGGGCGCGGGCACGCTGCCGACCCGCTCCGCCCACGCTGCCGGCCCGCCCAGCTCCTCGACCAGGCGGTCGCGCTGCGGGGCCGACCGCACGTCGTTCCACAGCAGCGCCGGGCGCACCGGGCGCCCCGCGGCGTCCAGCGTGACCAGGCCGTGCTGCTGGCCGCCGACCGAGATCGCGGCCGCCTGCCGGGCGTGCGCCCCGCACTGGCCGAGCGCTTCGGCCAGCGCCCGCCACCACTGCTCGGGGTCGCTCTCCTTGCCGTCACCCCCCGCCCCGCCGCCGACGGTGTGCGGCGCCTGGCCGCGCGCGACGATCTGGCCGGTCGCGGCGTCGACGACCAGCGCCTTCGTGGACTGCGTGGAGCTGTCCACGCCGACCACCAGCGGTCCCTCGGGCACGGGCACGGCTGCTGCTGCCATCGCGCTCTCCCTTTCACGTTTCTGTGTACGGCTGGTCAGGTGTGAGGCTGGTCGGTGTGGGGCCGACCAATCTCCGGCTGACCAGTGTCCGGCTGAGCGGGGCTTCCCCGGAATGCTCGTGCATACTAATTTGTAAAGTGCCATGACGAAATAGGCGAGGGAGCCGCCATGAGCTACAACCCCACCCCCGAGGACAAGTTCACCTTCGGTCTGTGGACGGTCGGCTGGCAGGGCAGGGATCCCTTCGGGGACGCCACCCGCCCGGCGCTCGACCCCGTCGAGTCCGTGACGCGGCTCGCCGAGCTCGGCGCGTACGGCGTAACGTTCCACGACGACGACCTGATCCCCTTCGGCGCCTCCGAGACCGAGCGCGAGTCACACATCAAGCGCTTCCGGGAGGCCCTGGACGCCACGGGCATGACCGTGCCCATGGCCACCACCAACCTCTTCACCCACCCGGTCTTCAAGGACGGCGCGTTCACCGCCAACGACCGGGATGTGCGCCGCTATGCGCTGCGCAAGACCATCCGCAACATCGACCTCGCCGTCGAGCTGGGCGCCAAGACCTATGTGGCCTGGGGCGGGCGCGAGGGCGCCGAGTCCGGCGCCGCCAAGGACGTACGCGCCGCGCTCGACCGGATGAAGGAGGCCTTCGACCTGCTCGCCGCCTATGTCACCGAGCAGGGCTACGACCTGCGGTTCGCCATCGAGCCCAAGCCCAACGAGCCGCGCGGCGACATCCTCCTGCCGACCGTCGGCCACGCCCTCGCCTTCATCGAGCGGCTGGAGCGGCCCGAGCTGTTCGGCGTCAACCCCGAGGTCGGCCACGAGCAGATGGCCGGGCTGAACTTCCCGCACGGCATCGCCCAGGCGCTGTGGGCGGACAAGCTCTTCCACATCGACCTCAACGGGCAGTCCGGCATCAAGTACGACCAGGACCTGCGCTTCGGGGCGGGCGATCTGCGGGCCGCCTTCTGGCTCGTCGACCTCCTGGAGACGGCCGGCTACCAGGGCCCGCGCCACTTCGACTTCAAGCCGCCGCGCACCGAGGACATCGCGGGCGTCTGGGCGTCCGCTGCCGGGTGCATGCGCAACTACCTCATCCTCAAGGAGCGGGCCGCCGCCTTCCGCGCCGACCCGGAGGTTCAGGAGGCGCTGCGCGCCTCGCGCCTGGACGAACTTGCGCTCCCGACGCTCGGCGAGGAGGAGACCCTGGCCGGTCTGCTCGCGGACCGCGCCGCCTTCGAGGAGTTCGACGTCACGGCCGCGGCGGAGCGCGGCATGGCCTTCGAACGCCTGGACCAGCTGGCGATGGACCACCTGCTGGGCGCCCGCGGCTGACCACGGGCGGCGGCCGGCCCGCGTGACGTAAGCGTGGGCCGGCCGCCGGCGGTAGGGACGAGGGTCGGCCGCCGTTGGTACGGACGTGGGCCGGCCGCCGATCCAGCCCCCCGACGGGACCGGCGGCCGGGTTCCGGGGGACCGGAGCCGTCAGGGCGTCCAGTCGCCCAGCCAGTCCGCGATCTCGTAGTCCGCGGCCTGGGAGTCGCTGAGCTGAGGACGGTCGGTGCTCGCCGACCCCGAACCCGCCCCGGTGTTCTTGTACTCGGCGAACCGGTCGTCCTTCCAGGAGAAGCCGCTCATATCGGTCCACGGGGTGGTCCGGACCGCGGCGCTCAGGGAGGTGTTGCGGACGATGGCCTGCGGATCCAGGCTCGCGTCGCCGCCCGCGTGCCAGGGGCGGCCGAGGTAGTGGCTGCGGTCGCTGACATCGCCGGTGACGTTGCTGTTGATGATCAGGAAGCCGTGTTTGCCGGCCGCGGTCGAGGGCGCGGCCACGTACCCGGCCGAGCTGCCGTCGTACCGCTTGACCAGCCGTATCGTGGACTTGGTGATCACGGCGGAGGCGCGGCCGAAGATGAAGTCGACATTGCCCTGGATCCAGGCGTTGTTGACGTACACCCGGCCGACCTTGTCCTTGCTTGCCGAGTCCAGCAGCAGGGTGTCCTGGTCGCCCAGGGCCCCGATGTTGTCCAGGACGATCTTGTCGCCCGCGGTGCGCAGCGCCACCGCCTGCTTGTCGGTGATGCTGGTGTTCGCCTCGTTGAAGTCGTTGACGAACTGCAGATTGCGGGCCTGGAAGTCGTCTGCCTCGACGGCGAACGTCGCGCTGCCGCTGGTGCCGTAGGTCCCGCCGCCGGGCTTGGGGGTGCCCGAGGCGTTGTTGTAGACGATGGTCACGTCGTTCTTGCTGCTGGTGGCGCCCACCAGCCGGACGTGCGGCTTGTTGCTGGGGATCTTCACGGTCTCGCGGTACGTGCCGGGCTTGACGGAGATGGTGACGGCGGAGGTGTTGTTCGCCGGCACCGCGTCGACCGCGGCCTGCACGGTGGTGTAGTTGCCGCTGCCGTCCTTCGCGACGACGATCGTCGCCGCGGCCTCGGCCTGCGCCGCCGGTGCGCCTGCGGCGACCAGCACGGCACCTGTGGCCAGGGCGAGAGGGGCGCTGACGAGCGGTCCAGTGAGGCGCCGCCGGGGGCGCCGGTCCGTTGTGGACATGGGGGGTGACTCCGTCCCGTGGAGACGTGCCGGACATGCTGATGCCCTGCGGTTGCCGCGCGGGACGGAAAGGTTGCCGGGCGGGCTCGGCCGGTCGGGGCCCGGGGCTGTCTTCGCGCGGTCTGCGGAGTCGGGGCACGCCCGGCTACCGCCTGACGGGGTGCCCGCGGCCTTCGGCCGGGAGGCGACTCCGGTCGGCGGTGGCCGGCGCGCCGCCGCGCGGCGAGGTCGCGGCCCGCCCGCCGCGACGCGGCTCCGTGGCCGTCTTCGGCGGTGGTCGGCGGTGGGCAGGGGCCCCTCTGCCAACGCCGGCCCTCACAGCGCCGGTTGCTGCCGGTCGCCGATGGCTCCGCCACGGCGTGCTCGGCTCACCTGGTGAGTGTGCCGCAGCCCGCCGCCCCTCGCCCACCCTTCGCGGCACCGACGCTCAGGCGCACCCCGCCGAGCAGTGGGCGCCGCCCGGAGACGGCGGCGGCCAGTACACCGCGGCGTGGCTGGGCGGCGGGCCCCGCCGCGCCGTCGCGCTGTCCTTTGGCCGCCGCGGGCGGTCGACGGCTCGGCGCGCACCGCGTCGCGCAGGGCGCGGCGCTGTACTGGGCCGGCAGCCGTAGGGCGCCTCGCAGCGGCGCCCGGGTCGGAGCGTCCCGTTCGGCGGCGGTCGCTGCCCCCTCCCGGGGGAAGCGACCGCCGCCCACGCTCCACCGTCAGCTCGTGCCCCCCGAACTCTCCGCCGCTGCCGCCACCCCCGGCGCCCCGGGCACAGGCACCGCGTCCAGGGTCGCCAGCGCCGCCGCCGGGTCGTGGTTCGAGGGCCCGGCCGGCCACCAGCGGCCGCGCTCCTTGCGGTACGGCCACCAGCGCCCGTCCCGGCCGTAGCGCAGCTGCACGTCCGTGCCGACCACCGTCCAGCGGTGGCCCGCCGCCCGCAGCCGCGGCGCCCGCTCCTCTCCCTCCCAGGCAGCGGCGAGCGAGGCGCGGGCCCGCGC